>CAZUNT010000067.1:0-5049 GCA_964622215.1 uncultured Caldilineaceae bacterium | reverse complement strand
AGGTAGCAAGGTAGCAGGTAGCAAGGTAGCAAGGTAGCAGGTAGCAGGTAGCTACGTGCATTACATTTCACGTTTCACGCTAAAATTTTCTATTCAAAGCGAGAGGAGATAGATACTTGACCATTCTCGTCACCGGAGCAGCCGGATTTATTGGTAGCCATCTCACTGAAACTCTGCTCAAACATGGCGAGCAGGTTGTAGCGATTGATAATTTTAATAATTACTACGATCCTGTCCGCAAACGAGCTAATGTTGCTTCTTTTCAGCATTATCATAATCTATCCCTATACGAAGAAGACATTTGCGAGGCTGAGGTTATCGAGCAGATTTTTGCACAACACAAACCTCGGGCCGTGGCTCATTTGGGGGCTTATGGCGGGGTTCGTTACTCGATTGGCCGGGCCAGGCTATATACAGAAGTCAACTTGGTTGGGACGGTCAATCTGCTGGAAGCGGCCCGGCAAAACGACACGGAAATATTTGTCTTTGCCTCAACCTCTTCGGTTTACGGCAACACTACCCAACTCCCCTTTATTGAAACCGACCCTTGCAATTTACCCCTGGCCCCCTACCCCGCCAGCAAAAAAGCGGGCGAAGTATACGGCTACACCTATTACAATCTGCATAAGCTCAATTTTACTGCCGTGCGCTTTTTCAGCGTCTACGGTCCGCGTGGGCGACCGGATATGATGCCGTTTATGGTCACGGATCGGGTGGTCAAAGGGGAAGAAATCAAGCTGTTCGATGCCGGTCAATTGAAACGGGATTGGACTTACGTGGAGGACATCGTCAGCGGGATTATAGCCGCCCTGGAGCGACCGTTGGGCTACGAGATCATCAACCTGGGCCGGGGCGAACCGGTGCTTATGGCCGATTTTGTAGAGATTATTGAGGATTTGGTGGGCAAAAAGGCCGTTCTCACCACACCACCCGCCCCTGCCAGCGAACCCAAAATCACCTTTGCCAATATTGATAAAGCCCGCCGCTTGTTGGACTACAAACCTCAAACCTCAGTTACAGACGGTTTGGCCCGGTTGTGGGATTGGTATCAAAAGGAAATCTTGCCCCAATGAAAAAATACGCCCACCTGTTCATTATCCTGGCCTTGAGCCTGGTAATGATTTTTGGCTTGCTCCGGCTGGGCAAGATTGAGATCAACTGGGAAACCCTGAGCCAGGTAAACGGGTTCTGGTTATTTTTAGGATTTGTGACCTTTTATATCAGCATTGTAGCCAGAGGGCTACGCTGGCAGCATATCCTTAAGACGATGGGGTGGTCGATTGGTTTTGTTTACAGCCAAACCCTTCTAACCGCCGGCCTTTTCATTAGTGCTGTGCTGCCCGCCCGAGCCGGTGATATTGGCCGGGTGGCTATGCTCAATCGAGACTACCACCTTCCTCTCTCTCAAGGTATCGCCTCACTGGCCGCTGAACGGGCGCTGGACGTTTTTTCGGTGTTAGTTCTGGCCCTCATTGGCGCGATTTTAGCCCTACAGGGCCGCATCCCCCCGGAAACTTCGCAACTAATGATTGGTACGGCGATGCTGCTTATTATTGGCATAGTCTGTCTGTTCGGCGTGCCGAGCATCGAGGGTTGGCTGCACCGGCCGGGCTGGGTTTGGCGAATGGCGCCGGCTCCCATTCGGCCATTCTATGAAAAGATGGTGATATTTGGCTTTTCTATGATCCAGGGAGTGCGTGGGCTGGGCGAAAAGCCGATGGCGCTGATGGCTATAGTGTTGGAAAGTTTCGGCATCTGGCTATTCGATGCCGTGATTGTTTATTGTGTCTTACGCAGCCTCGGCCTTGCCGCTCCTTTCCAAGTTAGCCTGGTTAGTTCGATGATTGGGGTATTAGCGACGATTATCCCGCTCATGCCCGGAGCGTTGGGCCAATTCGAGGCGGGGATAATCGGCCTGCTAGTGCTGCTGGGTGTGCCGACGGCTGAAAGCACCCTGACCGCCCTATTGGTACGCTCCATCAGCCTGTGGTCCTTTATTCCGGTTAGCGGCCTAATCACTTACATTTTTGGCTTCTCTCGCGCCCTTAGTTTGAACAGGCAGGCTCAGGATGTAGCGGATACCCCTCCGGCCAAATCGGCGGCGGCTGTGGAAAGTTAGAGATAAGAGTATGCCAACATCTGCCAAGGCTCGATTTCGTGGGGTGTCTCTACAAGCAACCTATCATCACCACACCGATTTTATCTTACTGCTGATTTTATTCATCACCTTCCGGGTGCTGGCCCTGGCCGCTTTTCGTCCCGGCGGCCTGGTGCTCGATTTCTCTGATTTTTACTGGTATCGCAGTTTCGCCGAGTTGATCCGGCAGGGTTACTACCCCTACGATAACCTCTGGACCACTTATCCTCCCCTGTTTCCGGTGGTTATGATTGCCATCTACCAGGTCAGCGCCCTCCTGCCGCCCTGGACCTTTCCCAATCTCTGGTTCACCCTGCTCCTGGGCGGATTTTTTTTACTCTTCGAGATTGGCAACTTTATTTTACTATATCTCTTTGCCCTGAAACTGGAAGAGGAGAAGGCGCGAAGAGGCGAAGAGATGAGGAGGCAGGAAGACGAAGAAGCGAAGAGGCAGGGAGGTGAAAAACCTCCAACCTCCAACCTCCAACCTCCAACCTCCAACCTCCCCCTCCGCGCCTGTTGGATTTACGCCGCCCTCTTTGTACCCGTCTATACCCTCACCGGCTGGTTTGAGAGCTATCCTCTTTTCTTCTTCCTCCTCAGTCTATACTTGCTGCTGCAACAACGTCCTTACCTCAGCGCCTTTTTCACCGGCATCGGCACGATGATCAAGCTCATCCCGTTTATCCTGGTTCCGGTCGCCATCCAGCAGTTATCCAAACGCCGCTATCAAATAGAAATAAGAAATAAGAAAAATTCACAATTCATAATTCCTTTCGACCTTCCCCGTATCGCTCTCTACCTGGCTATCCTGGTGGTCACAGTTATTATCATCGGCTTGCCTTTTTATTTCATGAACCCGGCGCTTATCCTGGGTTCACAGCAAATTACTGCCGCCCGCCAACCCTGGGAAACGGTCTGGGCGCTGCTTGACGGCAACTACGATTATGGCGTTATTCCCCTGGACATGCGCGACCTGAGCTGGACTCCCGGCAGTGCGCCGCCGACTCGGGTGCCCTGGCTGCTGGTTACGGGCGTGTTTGGCCTGGTTTATCTCTTCTTTTACACCCGGCCACTCAATTGGGCAGCGTCGCGCCAGGTTCTGCCTTTTGTCGGCTTTACTTTGTGCCTGTTTATGCTCTGGTCGAAGGGTTATAGCCCGCAGTGGTTAGGCTGGCCGCTCTTTTTTATTGCTCTCCTCCTGCCAAATTTGCGGGGCATCATCTATGCGACCATCCTCAGCTTGACTAACATCGTCGAAGCCAACTTTTTCTTTGTCATGTTTCCCGAAGAGACCTGGCTCCTGGCTGCAACGGTCCTGATTCGCACTTTTCTGCTGGTTGTTCTGGCCGTTGAATTTTTGTGGCTCATCTGGCCGCAAACAGTCACTCCACGAATTGAAAAAATACGAACCTGGGGGCTGGCGGCCTTTGTGGCTCTGTTAATTGCCGGCGGGGTGGCAGCCGGGTTACGCCTGGGAAGTGACTATTTCGAGGTGCGGCTGCATCAAAGTCCCTATAAGGCAACCATAACCCGCCTGCAAGGCGAGCAGGTTAAAGGCGCGCTCCTGCTCAATAGTCACCCCGTTTATGATTGGTTTTATCCTTACCTGCGCCATGATTACACCTTTTTTATGCTCGACGATTACGCCCCACCAGGGCAATCGGTTGAAACCCGCACCAAAGCTCTGCTAGATGGCCTGGCCGCCCAAACTGAGGTCCTGTGGATTTATGATGCCGATGCGGCGACCACAACCCACGCCGAAGAAAGTCTTACCGCCTGGCTCGCCGGCCACTCCCCGGCGCATATCCAAGATATTGATGGCGGGCGATTATACTTATTTATCCTCAAATAACCCTTAAGCAAGATGATGTAATTATTTGATATTTCAGGTTTTGACATCATATCTGCCCTATAGTAAGATATGATGTAACACTTGTTCTGGAGATTAGCTATGCAACGCCTGCAAATATCCCTTGACGAAACTCACTACGAGTTCCTAAAATCAGAGGCATTTATTACGGGGCAAAGTATGGCCGGGGTACTCCGAAACTTGCTGGACGAGATTATCGAGCGACGCCAACAGGAAATTTTGCATGATGACCCAATCTGGAATGTAATTGGGGTGGGCCAGGAGATTGAGGGGCCAACTGATGTCAGCAGCAATGTTGACCGCTATCTATATGGCGAGCCGTTAGAACCGGCCGGTATTCAACCCCTCCCAAAAGTGGCCGGGGTTCCTGATGAGTACCATCCTGATTGATACCAGCGCGCTCCACGCTCTTAACTACGCCAGAGATGATAATCACGCCAGGGCGGTGCTTTATTTCAAGTCGCTGGCCGGCCGGATCAAGCCTATTGTGACTGAGTGGGTTTTTGTGGAAACAATGAACTTGACCAAGGCCCGCCTGGGGCCGGCCTACGCTATCGAATTTGGCCGCCAGTTGAAGGCCAGTAAAGCCTTTTTTCCATTATTGCTGACTGATTTTGACAAACAAACCACCTGGGAAATCTTTGAGCAACATCGCGACAAAACCTGGAGTTACACCGATTGTTCGCTGCTGGCCATAGCCCGGCGTTTAGGTATCCGGCGTATCTTTGCCTTTGACCATCATTTTCAGCAAATGGGACTGGAGGTATGGCCCCAGTAGATCCTTTACGAGTCGGTATAATTGGCTGTGGCCGAATTTCAGATTTGCATGCTCTCGGCTATGAAAATTTCGTCCTGGCCCGTCTGGTGGCTGTCTGTGACACCGACCACGGGCGAGCCAAAGCCAAGGCTGAGGCCTGGAGCGTGAAGCGAGTCTATACGGATTATCGCCAGCTTCTGGCCGACCCGGACATTGACATGGTTGAGATTGTGGTGCCTCATCATCTCCATGCCAAGATGGCTATTGCCGCCGCCCAGGCCG
>CAZUNT010000066.1:0-32444 GCA_964622215.1 uncultured Caldilineaceae bacterium | reverse complement strand
TGTATCCAGCCCGGCTGCCGCTTGAGCAGTCACAGCCGGATTTTTGGCCGCCGGTTGAATAGGGAAATAGCAGCGATTGGAAATGCCTTAAGTGACAAAAAAAGTCCCACAGCCAAAGTGCGTCTGTTGGCCCACGTGCAAAATCGAGGCCAGCTCAAGGTAAGGGATGAGCAGCGGTGGAATAACCGAAAAAGTCTGGCGGCCAATCCAGCGCCCCGGCCAATACTTGGAGGCTGAGGCCAGTTCATAGCTGCGCAGCTGGGTATCATCAGCCTGCTTGATAGCCTCAACCAGGGCCGCTTGATCATCCTGGCTTAATGTATTCCACACGTCGCCAGGGGTGTTGTATTTGCCCGGCAGCAAGAGGGCCAAACGAGCCAGCAGCGCTTCCAGGATACTCTGTAAGGTCGGCACCTCATGAACAGGTATTTCTTTTGGGTTGTCCGGGCGGTCGCGATTCTCAACCTTCCCCTGGGTTTCGCTCAAGTCAAAAGGGGTCAGCCAGGTAAGGCGGCGAAAAGACCGTTTGGCGGTTAATCCGAAGGTCAGGTCCTCGGCCCACTGGGTTGGGGTAGGCTGGTAGCGTAAATCTAATTGCCCATGCTGGACCAGCGGCTCCCAGTGTGCGCCACGAGCCACATAAACCGAGTCGATATCGAAGCGGCCCCAGGGGCTATGCTGGTGATACCACTGGGGGTTAGAGGTGCTGCCGGCTTCCTCTAGCGCCGGTAAAATAAACTCCAGGAAAAAACCGTGATCGACCCGATCCCCCAGCAGCTTGAGTTCCCAGGGGATGATTTCGCCCTGACCGTAGCTCATTTTGCCGGGGTAAACAAACAACACGGCTTCGATAGGCCAGGCGGCCTCCGGGATCGAGGTTGATTTTGGCGGGTCATGGCTGAGGGCAGTATCCCTCGGCAAATTCAGAGCTTTACCCTGATAATTATCCCAGGAGGCCAGGGCCTTGCGCCAGGGGCTGGCTTCGCGGGTGGGCAGACGATTAGCAATAATGGTTCCCAGCACCAACGAAAACTCGGCGGGGGTGCAGCGGGGCAGCCGGACCAGGGTGCGGTTAACCCGCCAGATTATTAAATAGCGGATGAGATTAATCGGCTTGATAAAAGCCCACATAATTAACCAGTTCGTACAGTAATTTGACGCGGCTCTTGGGCCAATAGCGAATTTGCCAGGCGTTTAACATATCCTTGACTTCCTGGTTCATATAACCCAGGAAGCGGCCCCAATAAAATTGTTCTTCACCAGGATTGTTAATTTCTAAAAGTTGTTTGAGGGCCTGTTGTTCTTCGGGACGGAGCAGGGTGCGAAAAACGGCGGCCGTTTCCAGCAGGCTCAAAAAGTCGGAGATTTCGAAGGTTAAGATGCCCTCCTGGTCGCGGGTATGCAATTTGATAACTTGGTACGCCTCTGAGAAAAAACGCACCCGCAGGCGGTCCATCGAAAAATCGGCTTCCCGGTGAATGACCCGGCTGAGGATGTCGCCCATGCCGGTTTCTTCGCCAGCGCCAATGGTAGGCAGGATTTGCAGCAGCCCTTTCAAATTGGCGCCGTGATACAAAACCAATTCTTGCAGCCAGGATTTTAGCTCTCGATGACGCATAGCCAACAAAAAACGGTGCTCATCCTGGATATAACTGCCCAGGATGTTTCCGGCATAAAAGCCCTGGCGCTCGCGCAGTTGTATGGGTAAGCGGTTGACAAAGCCCCAAACAAGAATGGTTTGGCGCGAGGTAACGCCCTGTTTTCTAGCCCTGTTGAGAATGGTCTGGCAAGGCCGGCAGTAGAGCGCCTCCGCTTTGGCCTTGTCTAAGCGGGGATAAAGCCAGCAGCGCAGGCAGGGGCCGTTCAGGGCTGAAAACGGCGACCCCAACGCCGTCGTCTCGGTAAAGAGATTGGGCTTGGTCGCCAAATATTCCAGGGTAGCTAACAGTTCGGCCCCCGTGCGACTGCGACGTAACCAATCAAAGCCGGTCAACATTCAACGCCCTGCGTAGTTCCGGGTAATGCTCAAGCACTTTGGGATTCAGCCATTGGGCGGCTTCAAGCGGACGTTGCCAGGCCTGGTCAGTCCCGGCCGGAACAACATATCGCTGCGACCAATCAATCAGATAGCTGTCTGGTAAAATGTGTAGGCGCAGGCTACCAAAGCCCAGGTGACGATTTTTGCCCAATTTGTGGGCCAGGTTCGGTTCCAGGGCCACACACCAGATTAACCGCTGCAATTCCTGCTCCTCAAGGTTCCAGAAGCGGATCTGAAAGTGAGCTTGGGCGCCGGGCAAAACGGCCCGGAAGTAGGCAGCCTGAGCGGTGTCCGGCTGAAAGTCGGCCAATCTTTGCACAATGGGGGCCAGCGGGGCATGCGGAAAGAGCCGCCAACTTTTGTTGAGCAGCAACTTGGGCACGGCGCTGCCGGTTGTGTGTTGCCATTTGCCCCCGCTGTATTGCCAGCCGCTATAAGGATAGGGTACTTTGAACCAGGCCAACTCTGGCGCAGCGAAAAGGCCAAAGCCAAAGGATAAGCGGCCCATCAGGGCCTGGTTTTGCCCCTGGCCCACCCAGCCAAACAGGCTGTCAACCGGGTTTAAGCGGCTAATATCGGGGCTCTCCTGGTTGGAATTGCTGGCAATGGTATAGAGATGGCGCAGCAGCCCGCGAATGCTCCGGCTGGGCAGGGCGTATAGTTTGGGCGTGTCACGCATGGCTGCTTCCGGCGGGGACATAGAGAAGAAGTCCCAACCATTCACCGGCCCATCAGCCAGGGCAGCCCGGTGGGAGGGTTCGCCGCTTTCGCGGACGTGGAGGGGCGTTAATACTTCTGCGGATACGGATAAAATACCACAATATCCCCCAAAGGCCCGGTGGGAAACAAACCCGGCCTTGGTCCGGGGCGGGTTTATCGCCGTTTTGATTTCGGCGGTTAAGGGTTGGGATGCCTGTAATGCCGCCGCCGCCGCCGCATTTTCCAGGTCTAGCCGCTGCCATAGGCCGGCCGGCGTCAGGGTAGGTGAGCCAAACAACTGCTTGGTGAGAGCATCGGAGGTAGTGGTCAGCCAGGTAAGGTGGACTATTTGCGCCGTCACCCAGCCAAAACCGCTTGTTTTTTCACCGCCCAGGGGAATGTCGCCGCGTTGAAAATCGTGGAGCAGGTGGGTCAGCAGAGAAAACGCTTCCAGGTCCTGCACGGTCATATCCTGCATGTCCAACTGTAGCTTAAAGTTTAGCTGGGGGCCATAGGCAAAAAGGTAATCTCGCTTGGCCGTCTCGACCGGCTGGCCTGTTTTGGGATTCATCTTCACCCCATCCATCGAGCACCAGGCCCGGTTGGGATCGTAAGGGTCGGCCAGATAGGCATCGGAGAAAAAGACCAGGCCGCGCTGTCCCTGCCGGCCAAAGAGTCGATCCAATATCTGGGTGACCTGGCCAGACTCGCCCCACAGTGTTTTGAGCACCTGCGTAGCTCGTTTCCTGAACGCGCCTTTGATGGTGCTGCCCGGAATAAAAATCTCCCACTGTCCCTGCTCCTGGGCAGACGGGGCCCAAGAGAGCATCCGCATAAAGATGGTATCGTAAGGCTTGCCATATTTGCGAGAAACCTCCCGGTTGGCCGGGCCGCCTTCCCGAAAATCAACATGGTACGGTTGGGCCAACTCCTGGCGGGCGCGATTGCGATAGGCCTGGAGGAAGGCGATAAAGTTTTCGTCGTTGGTGATACTTTTTTGCAAATTTCGAGCGTTTAGCATGTGTTGGAAGCGTACCCGGCTGTGGGCTTCGAGAAATTCTCGCCAGGCGGCCAGGTTGACCCCTTCCGGGGCTTGATTCCGGTTGCCCCACTGCTGCTCGTTAATTTTGCCCCGCAACAGCATGTTCTTAATGCGGAGGTGCTGCTGGCGGCTGGCGATTTCGGCGTCGAGCCAGGCATCGCTTTGTAGTAGGTTAATTTGCTGGTCAATCTGCTGGTAAAAGTGAGGCAGGGCCGACCGGCAGGCTTGAGCCAGTGTTTCTGTCATAGCCGCTTCATCTTGGATTTGGGCCGCCAGGCCTTCGGCCAGACTATGCGCCGCCGTGTCGTCCAGACCCAGGCTGACGGCAATTTCTTGCCAGGCATGTTGATTGAGTTCCTGGCGAGCCACGACCTGGCGTTCCAGAACCTCAACAACTCGCTTAGCCATGTTCGACTTTGGCCCCAGAACTTCCTTGATCGCCGCTTCGGCGGTGGATTGAGCGGGGAAGGCACGGTCAACCAGCGCTTCGAGTTGGGTGATAAGTTTGGGGGCCAGGGCATACTTGCCTTTGCCCAATTTTTTCAAGGCCGGGCCGGTTAGTACCCAGGAGTCGGACTCGCCGCCGGAATGTTCCTTCAACCAGATGGCGAGGGCGCGGGGTAAATAATCGGCCAGCTTACGTTTCCAATCTTCGGGGTTAAGGATGGGGCCGGCCAGGCCCATAGCCAGGCGCGTCCGAATCGGGTCGGGCAGATCTCGCATCGCTTCAACCAGAACGCGACCTTCAATGGCCGCAAAGGCCGGCACTTCGGGGTCAACCTTGCCCCAATTCCAGCCGACCAGTAAAGGATTGTCGGCGTTAAAGGTTACAGTTACGTTGAGGTAGTTAGCTTGGCTCGAGGTGGCCGGGGGGGTGGCTGGCGCGGCAAAGGGTAGTTTTAACTCCAGGCGGCAGCGGCCCAGGCCCTTGCTTTTGCCTGCGCCAAACCAAAATCGGCCCTCGTTAAGTTCTTGCAGCAGGTAATACAGGCGGGCTTGGTTGTCGCCCTGTCGTAGCGTGGTCTCGTCTACGGTCAGGCTGAAATCGAACACGGAATGGCGGAACAGGGTTTCCATTTTATAATTAGCGTTGGCCTCGGCGGCCCAGCGGTCTTCGTCCAGCTTGAGGCCCATGCGCAGGTCAAAGAAGTTGTCACGGGGATAAAACTCTTTTTGTAATTTGCAGTCTACATCGCTAATAAGTTGGCGCGGCAGCGGGACGTTGTACAGACGCAACCACAGGCGGTCTAACAGGCCCATATTCCGGCCATCACGGGATTGGCCGATAAAGGCATCCATCAGGGCCTGGGCCGTGCCTTCGATCTCTCCCGCCAGCGAAACTAAACGCTGCGTACCGTTGCCGTCCCGCGTGAACAGCGTTTTGCGCGCATTCCCCCGATAAATCGGCGACTCGGCGATAAGTTTGCCTCGTAAAATCATTAGTTTATCCCCTCCGGTTGTGATTTATTTTAATCCCCGCAATACTTTCGCGTAGATAAAATTTATATTATAGGCTGGTGAAAGCTTCTTATATTTTAACACGAATGTATTATGTTTGCATTTTTTGTTTGCCTGTTGAGTTTGTTGGAAATCCGGCTTTGTGCTAAAATGTCAGTTTGATAGAAAGAATGTTCTAATATGTCAAGTGAAAAGGGATACTATTGGGGGATGAGAATGCGCAGTCGAAATAAAGGCTTCATCACATCTCAAAATAAGATTGTCATTCGCGGGGCGAAGGAGCACAATCTCAAAAATATCGATGTGGAGATTCCTCGCAATAAATTGGTGGTCTTTACCGGCGTCAGTGGCAGCGGCAAATCATCTTTGGCGTTTGATACGCTCTACGCAGAAGGGCAGCGGCGTTATGTGGAAAGTCTTTCCTCCTACGCCCGCCAGTTTTTGGGGCAGATGGAAAAACCCAAAGTAGATTTTATCGGTGGTCTCAGCCCGGCCATCGCCATCGAGCAGAAGGCGGTCAGCAAGAATCCCCGCAGCACGGTCGGTACGGTAACAGAGGTGTACGACTATATGCGGGTGCTTTTTGCCCGGGTCGGTACACCCCACTGCCACAACTGTGGACGAGTAGTTAAGCAGCAGAGCACCCAGCAAATTGTTGACCAGGTGGCGGAACTGCCTGCCGGGACGCGCTTTCAACTACTCGCTTCCATTGCCAAAGGGCGCAAGGGGACGTTTGAGGATGTTCTGGCCCAGGCGCGCGCCAACGGCTTCGTCCGCGCCCGTATTGACGGGGTCACAACCGAACTGGATCAACGGTTTAAGCTGGAGAAAAATAAAAAGCACAACATCGAGCTGGTCGTCGACCGGCTGGTTATCCCGGAGGTGTACGACCAGGAGTTTGCCACTCGCCTGACCGACTCGGTGGAGACGGCGCTGCGCTGGGGTGAAGGTTTACTCATTGTAGACGTGATTGACGGCGAGGAGATGCTGCTGTCGGAGAAAAATGCCTGCCCTCACTGTGGCTTGAGTTTCCCCGAACTGACCCCCCAACTATTCAGTTTCAACTCACCACTGGGCGCTTGCCCCGATTGCAACGGCCTGGGCGAGCAGTTTGAGTTCGACCCGCAGTTGTTTATTGACCCCGGTAAATCCATCAACGGGGGCGCGGTCATCCCCTGGGGCGAGGTAGCCAAAAAGAGCAGCAGTTGGGCCGCCCAAATTGCCCGGCAGATGGCCCAGCGCTTCAATTTTAGCCTGGATACGCCCTGGCCCGGTTTGCCGGAAGAGGTGCGCCACCTGATCTTACATGGTAACCCGGCCATCAGATTTAAGTATCAAAGCGAGAATCTTTCCGGCAATTGGCCGTATGAGGGTGTGCTCAATTCCACCAAGCGCCGTTATCATGAGACGCAGTCGCAGGGGATGCGCGATTATTACAGCCGCTTCTTCAGCCAGCAGCCCTGCCCCACCTGTCGCGGGCAGCGGCTGCGGCCGGAGGCCAGGGCTGTCACCGTCGGCGGGCTAAAACTCACCGAAGTGACTTCCATGAACGTAGCCGAGGCGTATGCCTGGATTTCTGGCCTGATGAATGAGCATGTTGAAGGTTTAAGGTTGAAGGTTCAACCTCCAAACCGTAATGGCGCCTCCTCAACTTTCAACCTTCAACCTTTCAACTTTCAACCTTTAACCTCCCAGGAATTCGAAATCGCCTACGAACTTCTCAAAGAAATTCGTGACCGTTTGAAGTTTATGTTAGATGTAGGGTTGCATTATCTCACCCTGGATCGAGCCGCGCCGTCGCTGTCCGGCGGCGAGGGGCAGCGCATCCGGCTGGCCTCGCAGATTGGCTCCGGATTGGTTGGGGTGATGTATATCCTGGATGAGCCGTCCATCGGCCTGCATCAGCGCGATAACCGCCGCCTGCTTGACTCGCTGCTCCGGCTGCGCGACCTGGGCAATACGGTTGTCGTGGTGGAACACGACCAAGAGACGATGAGTGAGGCCGATTGGATTATCGACTTTGGCCCCGGCGCGGGCATCAAGGGCGGCGAGGTTGTTTTTGCCGGGACTTCGGAGGAAATCAAACGCTCCTCCAAGTCACTGACCGGCCGGTATCTCTCCGGCCAGTTGGCGGTCATCTCCGGCAATGGCCGGCGTGACCCAAATGGCCGCTGGCTGGAACTGGCCGGCGTGACCCACCACAATCTCAAAAATGTGGATGTCCGTTTCCCGTTAGGCTGCTTTACTTGTATTACCGGCGTGAGCGGCAGCGGCAAAAGCAGCCTGATTACCGAAACGCTCTATCCGGCCCTGGCTCGCGCCTTACACCAGGCCCAGGAGCGGCCCGGCCACTTTGAGCGCATCGAGGGGCTGGAGCAGGTGGATAAGGTCATTCATATCACCCAGGATCCGATTGGCCGCACGCCCCGCAGCAACCCGGCCACCTATGTCAAGGTTTGGGATGACATCCGCAACGTTTTTGCTATGACCCCGGAAGCCCAGGCGCGGGGTTACAAATCCGGGCGCTTTAGCTTCAACGTCAAGGGGGGACGCTGCGAGGCTTGCCTGGGCTACGGCCAGAAGGTTGTGGAGATGCACTTTTTGCCCGACGTGTGGGTAACTTGTGATGTCTGCCACGGTTCGCGTTTTAATCGAGAGACCTTGCAGGTGCGCTACAAAGGTAAAAATATTGCCGAGGTATTGGATATGGATGTAGCCGAGGCCCTGGGGTTTTTCGAGAATATTCCTCGCATCAATCGTTACTTGACCACCCTGCATGACGTTGGCCTGGACTACATCAAACTAGGCCAGAGTGCCACCACCTTGTCGGGCGGGGAGGCTCAACGGGTTAAACTGGCCAAGGAATTATCTCGCGTAGCCACCGGCGATACGATTTACATCCTGGACGAGCCGACCACCGGCCTCCACTTTGCCGACATTCAAAAACTGCTGGATGTACTGCATTGCCTGACCGATGCCGGCAACACGGTCATCGTCATCGAGCACAACCTGGATGTAATCAAAAGCGCGGACTGGCTCATTGACCTCGGCCCGGAGGGCGGCGACGAGGGCGGCCGTATTATTGCTATTGGCACGCCGGAACAGGTAGCCCAAATGGAAGAGAGTTACACCGGGCAGTTTTTGCAGCGGGTCTTGGCCACTCGCCAACCCGTTGCCTGAATCATCGTTTCATTTTGTTTTCATCAGTAACCCTGACCGCGGACCGTCAACCACTGACCGCCGATCACCTAATAATTCAAAACCTTCCTAACTTTTTGAGTCAGACTATGTATGGTGAAAGGTTTTTGTAGAAAGTTCACCCCTCTATCCAGTATACCGTGATGGACAATCACATTATCTGTGTACCCCGCCGGAATCTGGCTTCCAAATTTTCGACATAACCCGCCGTCATCAAACCATGCACTAACCGTTCCCGGTCTTTAGGATCAACCCAGATGTTCAGTTCAAGGGAAGTTTTGCCGATAACTTCCTCGCGGGTATAGCCCATTAACCTGATGAACCCCTCATTAATGTCAAGATACCTTCCGTCAGAGGCTCGATTGAGATTAATGGAGTCGGGGTTGGTATGAAAGGCCAGCCGGAACTTTTCTTCGCTTTCGCGCAGCTTTGTCTCGGCTTCCTCCAGAACGGTCATAGCGATGGCTCCCCCAGGAATAGCCGGTTCAGAAGCGCCGGCCAGCAGGAGTGCTTGCTCTAAAGCCTTCACTCGTTGTTCCAGTTCCTCATAGGTTGGTTTAGGCATAATTTTATTGTATCAGTCTTTGACTTTACTGACAACCTGAAATAAAAAGGGGGGTACATTTCAGATCCGCTGCCTTTACTGAAATCACTGGTGAACAGGTTTTCAAAACCTTTAGGGTCTACCTAAAATTTGGAACGTTGACATGCCTATGGGCTGATGTTATAATTTTACATAGTTATTTAACATATCACACCCTGATTCTCACTGTGCCCGGTACCGAAGGAGTCTACATGCTTTCCTCAGAGGCTGACAAATTTGCCTCTTTTTTTCCAGATGAAATCAGAATGTTATTGGCTATGCTCCGTATGGGCAATTTGGGCGGATTGGCTGTGGCTGAGTGCGATGATCTTGACCTGCGCACCCGCTTGATTGATTATTTTCGCCGCCGCCTGGCAGCCGATGGTATTTATATCTTCAATTATGAAGTCGGTCCGAGAGATACGAATCTGGTTCGTAGTCTGTCAGAATTAACCGAACATTCCCGCTTCAAAAATTTGGAGTTAACCGGCAAATACCAATCTATTGTTATCTTTGTTTATGGTATAGAAAAGTTTAACATCGAGCAGCGGGAGAAACTGGTTAAACTGCTCAATTTTCTCAAGGGCCGGTTCACCCTAATTGCCCACCCTATTGTCATTTGGGGAACCTCCGCTTTTGTGACCGAATTAACTCGTAATGCCCCTGATTTTTGGAGTTGGAAGGGCCATTTTTTCCGATTTCCCTCTGTGTCGTTGGTTGTCAACGACGGGCAAATATCTCCTGGGGCCGCACCCACTAACCTGAACGGTGAGCTGCCGCCGCTGCGTCGTCACCTGCGGCGGATGATTGAAGACCCAGATTTTGCTGTTTGGAAAGAGTTGTATTTGCCACTCAAAGCGGTACGGGCTGCCGAAACAGCCAGCCCGTTTCCGCCCCGCCATACGCTAACTTTGAGCGAGTTACGCCAGTTGGCCCCGTTATTTCCCAAGGCGGAACCTTTTGGGGCCAATCAAATTGTCTTTAAACGAGGTGACGAAGGCGATAAATGTTATGTGATTGTCAGTGGTGAGGTGGAGGTTTTGGTGCCCGATGCGCTGGGCAACGATATCGTAGTTTCCAGGCTAGGTGTTGGCGATTTTTTTGGGGAAATCGCCCTGATTAAACGAGTGCCGCGTACAGCAACGATCCGAACCAGTAAGCCCTCCAAATTTGTCACCTTGACCCATCGCTCGCTGAGCCTGCTGAACACCAAAGCGCCGGGAGTGCTTGATATTATTGCCGATATCGCTCAACGTCGGTTGGAGACCCGTTCCCAGGATCCGCAAGGAGTCGTTTCGCCCCTGCGTCGTTTTGCTCTGGAAGAGGCCCGCCTCATCCGTGAAGTCCCCAGTGATATCCGCGAATTAATTGCCAATGATCGCCGGGTGGTTGTTTTGGGTGAGGCCGGCGCCGGTAAAACTACTGTCTTGCGCCGTATCCTGCTTGATGCGGCCGAGCGGGCTGAGTATAGCCTCAACAGTCCTGAACAGCCGGTTGTCTTGCCCATCTTTCTCAAACTCAACGGACTGACGCCGGATAAAACTATGGAAAGCCTGATCCTTAAAGCGCTGCACAGCTACGAAATTTTTGAGTTTGAAACAGAAGACGATATTGTAAGATTACTCAATGGTGAAAGCCTGGGCGGGAGTACGGTTCATTCCATTCTGTTCTTGATGGATGGATTAAACGAGATGCCCTCTCAACAGGCAACTCGCTCCGCGCTCAACCATTTTATCGGCCAATATCCCCAGCATCGTTTTGTCATCTCCTGTCGGGTGCAGGATTATACTGCTTTGCAGGGCTTTCGGGCGGTTTTGTTGCAACGGCTCTCAGGGGAGGATATTGAGACCTTTTTAGTGAACTATCTGCGGGCGGAGCAGGGACGCCGAGTGGCCCGCGAAATTTATAGCGACCCTCAACTGGAAGACCTGGCCCAGACCCCGCTGGCTCTTTATATGTTCGCTCAAATCGCCAAGCGCGGTAATGAGGCCCTGCCCAAAAATCGTGGCGTATTATTTGAGGTTTTCACCGATAACCTGTTGGAACGTACCGACAGCGAGTGGTGGAAACTCTTTGGCCGGTCCAAGTCCCAAGTTCCGCTGAGCTTGCGCCGCAGCGCCCTGGCCAGCCTGGGACTGGCCATGCAGGAGGAAGAAACCTGGACTTTTCCTCATTTTCGTTGGCGTGAGCTTATTGCCAAAGAATTCCACACGTATCGGGAAGGAGCAACTCCCGGAGAAAAGGTGGAACTCCAGGGCATCACTCCTGACGATATTCACGAGGAAATTAAGCATAGTGGTTTGCTGCGCCACTCCGACGACCTGGTTTGGGTTGAGTTTGCCCACCAAACTTATCAAGAATTTTTTGCCGCCCTGGCTCAGCGCGAACATGGGTACGACCTTGAACCACACCTGCGTACAACCGAGGCCCGGCGTCGTTGGCAGGGCACGATTGTATTGCTTTATGGCATCAGCCACGATAATGCCGCTCTATTTTCCAAAATTTTGGGCAACGACAATGATTACATCCGCATCTGGTTGGGGGCACAATGCCTGGCCAATTCTGGTGAGGAAATCAGCGAGGCGCTGCAACGGTTGGACCGGCGCTTGCCTCAATCACAGCGTTTTGCTCTGCTGTTCAGTGTTGGCCTGGCCTGCCGCCAATTAGGTCGATATCCCGAAGCGTTAACCTACCTGCATCTCGCTGTCGAAGAGAATCCCGGTTCCGCCGAAATACAATATGAACTGGGGTCCCTCTATCACCACGTCAACCAGTACGAGCGGGCCATTGTTCACCTGGAAGAGGCCATCCGCCTTCGCGCCGATTTTGTGGATGCTTATAACCAGTTGGGCATTACTTACCACGACCAGGGGAAATATGTCGAAGCTCTGACTGTTTTTAAAGCCTGTACCCAGCTTGAGCCGGTCAATGCCCATCACTTTTACAACTTGGGTACGGTTCAGAAGATTCTGCGCGATTATAAGGCGGCTCGTGACACTTTCCGCACAGCGCTCAAACTCAAGCCCGATTACTCCGAGGCCAAGACACAGCTCGACATCCTGGAAAAGGCTCTAGCCACCGGGGTGGTACGCGTGCTGGAAAGTATCCCCATTCTCAGCAAGATGACGTTGGAGCAGAGTGTGCGCTTAGCCAACCGGCTTAAAGTAGCCGAATATCGGCCTGGTCAAATTGTTTTTCACATGGGCGAGATGGGGGACACTTTCTATATCATCGAAGTAGGTGAAGTGGAAGTGCTGGCCCCGGATATGGAGGGGCAATCTGTGGGCGTGATTAATCGCCTGGGGCCGGGTGAATTTTTTGGCGAGATTGCTTTGCTGCGGGCAGTGCCCCGCACGGCGACAATTCGTGCTGTTAAACCCACCCGATTGTTGGCAATTAGCCGGGAGGATTTTGACAATGTGGTCCAAAAGTATCCCTCGATTGCCCACAGTTTGGCCGAAACATCTGGTCTACGTTTACTGCGTGATAGGCATATTGGCCGCCGTACCGACCTGGATCATTACTATGACCCCGGTTACATTGCCGAACTAACCCATCAGAATGAAGTTACCGTAGTTATGGGCGATATTCACGGCTCGACTCGTTTGACGAATTCTATCGGCCCGGAATTGATGGTTGCTTTTTTGGATGAATATCTGCTGCGGATGTCGACGATTATTGTTCAGGCAGGGGGAGCGATGGATAAAAGTCTGGGTGATAGTGTGATGGGTGTGTTTGGCAATTTCCCCAACCGTCACGGTAGCCAGCGCACCTCGTCGGCTCACTCGGCCCTGCTGGCCGCACTAAAGATGCGCCAGGCTTACTTGACCCTGCGCGACGAGTGGAAAAAAGCCAGTCCTGAATTTGCCCATACGGGCATGGGGGTCGGCATCAGCACCGGCCGGGTCACCACCGGCACGGTTGGCCCGGAGGCGACTATGGTGGGGCCGGCGGTCAACATGTCCAGCAAACTGAGCAAATTAGCCATCAAGGGCCGCACCGAAAGCGAAATCTATATTGATGCGCGAACCCATCAACTTATCGGCGATGCTTTTATGACCGAATCTTTGGATATGGAGTACACCAAGAAAAAGGTTGGGGTTGAATTGGAAGCTTACCGGGTAGTATAGCGCTTCGCATCCCGTCGGGGATAGCGCTTCGCATCCCGTCGGGGATAGCGCCTCGCATCCCGCCGGGGATAGATGACCGGTCACCCGGTATCCAGAACATCACGCACTTTGCGGGCCAGGCCAATGGGCGTAAAAGGTTTTTGTAAATAGACCAGGCTAGGGTCTGCCACTCCCTGGAGGATTACGCTGTTGTCGGCGTGACCAGAGATGTAAAGCACTTTCATCTCCGGGCGTAATAATATCAGGTCTTTGGCTAATTGCGCCCCGTTCATGCCCCCTGGCATCACTACATCGGTCAGGAGTAGATGGATATTACCTGTGTACTTTCGACAAAGTTGGAGCGCTTCTTGACCATGACCCGCTTGTAGAACGGTGTAACCGTTTCGCCGGAGGGCATCATAACTTAATTTTCTCACCATCACGTCATCTTCTACGAGCAGAATGGTTTCTGTGCCCTGTATGCGCGGGTCTAAAGGATAATCGGGTACGAAATCTTCGGGAATTTTATCAATACAAGGTAGATAAATTTTGAAGGTAGTGCCCTCGCCCGGCTTGCTGTAGACCCAGATATTCCCCCCACTTTGACTAATAATTCCATGCACCGTAGCCAGGCCCAGCCCGGTACCCTTGCCCTGTTCTTTGGTGGTGAAAAATGGCTCGAAGATACGCGCCTTGATTTCCGTATCCATGCCGATGCCCGTATCTGTGATGGCCACCATTACGTATAAACCGGCGTCGACCCCAAGATGCTGGCGGGCGTACTCCTGATTCAAATGGACGTTGGCCGTTTCGATGGTCAGTTGGCCTCCCTGGGGCATGGCATCGCGCGCATTGAAGATTAAGTTCAGAATGACTTGCTCGATTTGGCCGGGATCGGCTTTGATCTGCCCCAGGTTTGATTCTAAAAAAGTGTGTAATTCGATATCTTCACCGATGAGAGGCCGCAGCATACTCTCCAGACTGGTAATCACTGTATTGAGATTTATGACTCTGGGTTGGAGGATTTGCTTACGGCTGAAGGCCAGCAGTTGACGGGTCAGGGAGGCTGCTCGTTCTCCCGCTCTCTTGATTTGTTCAATATCTCTACGCAGGGGATCATCAAAGCTGAGATCATCAAGGATGAGACTACAATTACCGGTGATAACAGTCAGGATATTATTAAAATCATGGGCTATACCTCCGGCCAGCCGCCCTACAGCTTCCATTTTCTGGGCTTGTCTGAGTTGGTCTTCAAGTTGCTTACGTTCGGTCATATCACGGACAATGCCGGTCAGGATGCGCTGCCCGCCCAGGCGCATTTCACTGATAGCCAGGTCCAGAGGAAAGATTGTTTTATCCTGCCGTTGTCCAACAACTTCTCTACTTTTAGTGGTGATGGTGGCCTGGACTGTGTCCAGATAATTCTCTGGGGAAAGACCCAGTTCCTCGGCAGGCAAAGGTATCAACATAGCAATACTGCCCCCGATGATTTCAGCGGCTTGGTAACCGAATATTTTCTCTGCCGCCGGATTGAACGACTCGATCATACCCTGCTCATCTATGGTGATAATCCCATCCGGGGCTGTGTTAACAATGGCCCGTATCCTGGTCTCGCTATCGCGCAGAGCTTCTTCCGTTTGCTTGAGTTCATCAAACATACGTGCATTTTCAATAGCGAGGGCGGCATGGGCTGCGAAGGCCATAGCCAGACGGGCATGCTCGTGGGTGTAGAATTTAGGCTCATGCTTGTCCAGCGCGATCATCCCAATCAACCGGTCGCCGAAGAGCAGGGGGACGCCTAACCAGGAATGAATATTAGCCTGAGCATGGGGCTCATGGCGAAACCCCTCGTAGAGCAGCGGCGCATCATCCAATATAACCGGCATGCGCGTGCGAACTACTTCTAGGTTGGGGGTATCGCTTATGGTCAGATTAAAAGTTATCCCCAGTAACTTCTCCTGGTGGGAAAAACCTCGCCCGCCAATGATTTTCAGGTGATCGCCTACCACTTGCTGCACCGAAGCGCTATCATAGGGCACCACCTGCTGCAATTCACTCAGGATTAATTCAAACACCTTTCGTAAATCCAGAGTGGAACTGAGGGCCTGGGCAGCTATTCTTAAGGTTTCTGCTTCGCGGCGGCGACGCGCTTCGGCTTCGAACAAGTGGGCAATTTCGACATTTTGCCAGCTCAGTTGTTCCAGAGCCTGGTTCTTCTCATCCTCGGCTTTTTTGCGTTCAACGATGTACCCCCATTCGCGCAAGGCTCGCTCGGCAATACGGGGCATAGCGGCCAGAGTCGTAACCGATTTGACGACGTAGTCCAACACACCGGCCTTCATCGCCTCCACGGCTATCTGTTCGTTTCCATGGCTGGTCATCAATATTAAAGGAAAAGGAGAACTGTCTTCTGCGGTGGGGAGAAGTTCCATGCCTTGACCATCGGGCAGAAGTAAATCGGTAATGATTAAATCCGGCTGCTGATCGCTGGGAAGGGCAGCCAGATTGGTTCGCGCCTCAGCTAAGCTGCTCACTACCGTAATCTGGAATCGGTCGGCCTGAGACTCAAACGCACGTCGTATCAGCTCGGCGTGTGCTTCTTCATCTTCTACAATCAAGATGTGGGTTATTTGCTTGCCCATGATACCCACCTTTACACCCGTGTTGAGGGTTGCACTCTTTTGAGGTCTTCAATTAGTTGATGATACGGCTGCGGTTCCAACCCAACCAATAGGCATCTAAGTCAGTCATCAATCGAGTGAATTTGTTAAAATCTACCGGCTTAACCAGATAACTGTTGGCAAAATATTCAGCGGCTTGAGCCAAGTCTGTGTCTGCTTCCGAGGTAGAGAGAATCACCACGGGAATACCGCGCAACTCCCGGTTATGCTTGATTTCTCGGAGCACTTCCAGGCCATCAATCTTGGGCAAGCGGAGATCTAAAAGAATCAAACGGGGTCGAGGGCTATGAGCGGGATTGGCATACTCGCCCCGTCGAAATAAGTAATCCAGAGCTACTTCGCCATCAGGGACATGATAGATTTGGCTGACGGCCTGATGTTCCTCAAAACTGCGTAAAATTAACTCGGCGTGATCCGGGTTGTCTTCAACAAGCAAGATAACCGGCTGTTTGGCTGTCATAATTTAGTCCCTATCTCTCTAACTCCGGGTTGTTAGGCAGAGTGAAGCAAAATGTGCTTCCTCGGCCAGTTCCCTCCGACTCAACCCATAAGCGCCCCCCGTGTATTTCCACAATCCGTTTAGCGATGGCCAAACCCATCCCTGTGCCCTCGGCTGCTGGATCTAGCTTGGTAAACAGGCCAAAAATCTTGTCCTGATCATCCGGGTCGATCCCGATACCGTTATCCCGAACATAAAAGACACTCCCCCCATCATCCGGCCGGACCCCAATCTCCACGTGCGGCCTGGATTGGTTGCCCATATATTTGACGGCATTGTCTATCAGATTTTGCAGCACGGCTCGTAGCCGGGAGCGGTCGCCGTAAACTACGGGCAGATTAGGGGCAACAATTGCCTCAACTCCCCGCGCCGCCAACCGTCCGGCGACTAAACTGATGGCTTCGCTGACCAGTTCGTCCAGGGCTATAGTTTCAAAAGGCTTGACTATCCGGCCCAGACGTGAAAGCTCCAATAACTCGTTGAGCAACTGTTGCATCTTGTCGGTAGCTTGAGTGATACGGGCGAGATCGCTCTGAAATCTTTCGAGATTGCCCTGGTGTGCATCTTCCTCTAAAAAGCCCAGGAAGCCCTGGATGGTGATGAGGGGACTTTTTAGATCATGGGAGACGGTATAAGTGAAGCGCTCTAGTTCGGTGTTCTTGGCTTCTAACTCTCTAATCAGGGCTTCTCGCTCCGTTTCTATCCGTTTCCGTTCGGTGATTTCTTGGTGCAGTTGTTCATTAGTGGCTACCAATTCGGCCGTGCGCTGCTGCACTCGCTCCTCTAGTTGGTCCCGCGCCTGTTTTAGCTGCTCATAGAGCCGGGCGTTTTCAATGGCAATGGCGGCCTGGCTGGCTAACATTTTTAGAATTTCAATATGTGCTTCGGTAAAGGCGTAACATTCGATTTTGCTATGTACATCCAAAGTGCCAATAATCTTTGTCCCAACCACTAAAGGTACGCTGGCGCAAGCCAGTAAGCCTTCTTTGGCCGCCGCTGGATTGTAAAAACGAGCGTCATTGGGCAAATCATTGGCAATAAGGGGTTGGCCTGTTTGCACCACCCGCCCGGCAATACTTTCGCCGACCCGATCATGAGTGCCTTGCACCACCTGACTGCTCAGCCCGAAAGCGCCTTTGATCGTTAGCGTCTCCCCGGCCTCATCCAGCAAGAGGATTGCTCCTGTATCGGTGTTTAGTAAATTGGCTGTACTGCGGGCAATGGTTTCCAGGACCGCATCTAACTGAAGGGGGGCGGTGATGATCTGCCCTACCTGGTAGAGGGCAGCTAACTGTTCGTTCACTCTTTTTAGTTCGGCGGTACGCTGTTCAACTCGCGCCTCTAACTCATCATTGGCTCTTTGGATCGCCTGCTCCATTTGTTTGCGTTGGGTCATATCTCGACTAATGCTGACAATACCCTTAATTTTGCCCTGGCTATCCAAAAACGGCACTTTGGTGGTTGAAAGCCAGATCTGGTGACCGGCCCGATTTACATGAGGTTCTTCTTTACTAATCAGGGCTTGACCCGATTGGATGATAGCTTGTTCATCGGCGTAATACTGCCTGGCTACCTCTTCAGGGTAGAAGTCAAAATCGGTCTGGCCGATAAGTTGGTTTGGGGTGGTGGTCATCAAATGGGCTATCGTTTTGTTACCAAGAAGAAATCGACTCTCGACATCTTTAATATAGATGGCGTCAGGGATATTGTCTATCAGGGTGCGCAACAAATGATGCTCTTCAGCCAGGGCCGCTTCGGCGCGTTTGCTGGCGGTGATGTCGCGTCCCACGCCTTGAAACTCGCTCAAATGCCCCTGTGGATCAAATATCGCTCGCAGAGTCCACCGCTGCCAGTAGATTTCATCGTTGATTATCACCTGGTATTCTGTTGTCAAGGTTGGCTTTTCTCTGCTTAGAGAAGTAAGATGTTGCTTTAAGCTAGCTCGGTCCTCGGCGGTGATAAAGGAAAAAAAACTTTGTCCCATCCATTCGTGGCGATTCTGGCCAAAATAGTGGTCAAAAGCCTTATTGACGAAGGTTAATGTTCCGTTGCCGAGAAAACGGCAGATCAATTCCGTCTGATCTTCCACGATGCCCCGGTAGCGAACTTCGCTCTTTTGCAGAGCTTGAGTGACTTGAGCTGTTTCGATTGTACTCCTCACCCAGGCAATGAGCAAGATGACCCCGGTAATGGTTCCAAAAGCCATAACCATAATAGAGGTGTAGATTTGGTCAGTTGCGCCGGTCGAGGCCAGAATTTCAGGCAGAGGCGTGGATAGACCAATTGTCCACGTCAGGTCGGCAACCGTTACTGGCGTCCAGGCCGCGATTTCTTGGCCTTTATCCGGCAGCCAGATGTACCACCCCACGCCTTCACGGGCATTCATTACCGCTTCGGTCATCTCTTCGTAATGACTGGCTCCACTCCTTGTTTGTAAGGCAAAGATTTGGGCCATATTTTTGCCGCGATACATTTCGGGAAAGTCTGAACTGAGATCGAACACGACATGATCGGGCGCATAAATCCAGGCATCTCCATTTTCCAGGAGACGGACTGGGGCGATGAACCGCTGAAATATTTCCTGCTCAATCGCACCTGCATCAGTCCGCTTGTGGACTTCAACTTGCTCCTGGACATAAGCTTCTATGCTGCGCGCCAGGACATGCACAATCTCTAACTCCGTTTGTTGGTAAGCGGTGATAGTCGTTTGAGTCAGGATTTCGGTTTGGCGGAGCACCATATACCAGCCCAGAGCAATCAGGAAGACGACTGCACCGGGCAGTATTAAGTTTCGTTTCAACGATTGGATAATGATTCGATTCATTTTTCGTTACGCCGAAGACAAGCCCTCTGACCTCTCTCGCTTATCCGGCAGGGTAAAGCAAAAAGTGCTCCCCTTGCCTGCTCCCTCCGATTCTACCCAGATGCGCCCGCCATGCACCT
Source organism: uncultured Caldilineaceae bacterium (assembly GCA_964622215.1). Lineage (GTDB taxonomy): Bacteria > Chloroflexota > Anaerolineae > 4572-78 > J111 > DSQQ01. Next base: position 13,194 of record CAZUNT010000066.1, on the reverse strand, counting down.
CAATGATCCGTTTAACAATGGCCAACCCGATGCCGGTGCCTTTTAGCTTGGGGTCCAGCTTTTCAAACAACCCAAAAATTTTCTGGTGATAACGGGCGTCGATACCAATGCCGTTGTCGCGAACGTAAAAGACACACTCCCCGTTTGTGCCCGGATCGTCATCCTTATAGTGGCGTACCCCAATTTCAATCTGGGGGTTAGGTGGGTCGTCCAAAAATTTAACTGCATTATCGACCAAGTTTTGTAACGCTTCGCGTAGTCGAGCGCGATCGCCATAAACTGTGGCTGGATCAGACGCAATTTCAACTTTAATATTCCGCTCGGCCAGCCGTCCGGCTACCATGTCTACGGCCTCTTGAGCTAACTCACCAAACGGCACCACTTCCGGCGGATTTATCAACCGGCCAATCCGAGACAGTTCTAGCAGTTCTTGCAGCAATTGCTCCATTTTGTCGGTGGCGTTAGAAATGCGGGCAATATCTTGTCTTACCTGTTTCACATCACCGACCAGTGCGTTTCGCTCCAAGTAGCCCAAAAAGCCTTGGATGGTGATGAGAGGACTTTTTAGGTCGTGAGAGACGGTGTAGGTAAAGCGTTCCAGTTCGGCATTTTTGGTTTCCAGTTCGGCAATCAGGGCCTTGCGCTCTTCCTCGGCGCGCCTGCGCTCGGTGATATCTTCAATCAAACCGTCATAGGCTATTAAATGTCCCTCATGGTCAAGGTGCGGCACCAGGGTGTGTCGAATCCAGCGAATGGAACCATCTTTGTGGTAAATTTGGTGTTCAAGCGGCTGAACAGTTTCCCCGGTCAGTAATCGTTCAACTGCCTGGAGAACCATATTACGGTCATCTTTATGAATCATACAATACCAAAGATAGGGATCAGCGGTATATTCTGCCGTAGTGTAGCCAGTGATGGCCATGCAGCCCGGACCATGAGTGGTGGATACGGCCTGGTTCTGTTGAATCTCGACCGTGTAAACATAGCTGGTAATTGTGTGCAGCAGATGCCGGTAACGGGCCTCGCTTTGGCGCAGTTCCTGGTTTATGGTTTCCAGTTGGGCCGTGCGCTCGCGGACCCGCTCCTCCAACTCTAAATTCAGGTTCCAAATTTCTTCCTCCATCCATTTGCGGTGGATGATTTCCTGCTGTAACTGCATATTCTGCGCTTCAAGCTGCTTCTGGGCGGTATGTAAAGCCAGGTGTAGTTCGACTCGAGCCACAATTTCTTGAATCTGGAACGGTTTGGTGATGAAATCGACCGCTCCCAATTGGAAGCCTTTGATCTTGTTTTGTGTTTCGTTCAGAGCGGTCATAAAAATGACGGGAATATCGCGGGTGTGCTCACTCGCTTTCAAACGTGCGCACACCTGATAACCATCCATCTTCGGCATCATGATGTCAAGCAAAATGAGATCAGGCCAGGTTGTCTCGACCAAGCTAAAGACTGCTTCGCCATCAGGTGCGGAATGGACGATGTATCCCTGGCTGCCCAGGATCTTTATCAGAAGCTGAATATCTTCCAGGCTATCGTCAACAACCAATATCTGGCTTTTTTGTCCACTTGTTTGATCTTTGGTCATGCTTGTTCCTCCAGATCCATTTCAAGTGGTAAAATAAGGGTTGGCGTTATGTAGAAAGTATTTTTTATATCCAACATTATACACGTGCCAGGTAGGCTAGACCAATGAGACTTTTAGGGGATAAAAAAAGGGCAGACGGCTGTCTGCCCCTTCTGAAAGATTAGCTATTGGCGTGGGTTGTTATTGAACCACCATCCGCCGCCTCTTATAAAGCAGCAACCGCAGCCCATTCAACGACACCAGCACCGTGCCCCCCTCGTGGCCGATAACAGCTAGCGGTAGGGGCATGTTGGCGGTGAAGATGGCTACAATCATAATGGCAATCATTATCAGGGCAAAACCCAGATTAATCACCAGCGTTTTGCGGGTTTGCCGGCTCAGGGCAATGAGGTAGGGAATATTGCTCAAGTCGTCGGCCATCAAAACCACGTCGGCGGTTTCCAGGGCCACATCCGTGCCGGCGGCGCCCATAGCCACGCCAATGGAGGCGCTGGCCAGGGCCGGGGCGTCGTTTACCCCATCGCCAACCATTGCCACCGAGCCATATTTGGCCTCCAATTCTTTAACAATCTGCACTTTGTCTTCGGGTAGTAAGCCGGCAAAATATTCATCTACACCCACTTGAGCTGCGATGGCCTGGGCTACCCGCTCGTTATCGCCGGTGAGCATGACCACTCGCTCTACCCCTAACGATTTGATTTCACCCACCACCCTGGCTGCATCGGGCCGAATTTGGTCGGCGAAGGCGATGACGCCTAACAGGTGGGCGGTTTGTCCGTCGTCAGTGATTTGACCGACGACGATAGCTGTTTTTCCTTCGCTTTGGAGGCGCTCAATTTCGACAGCGGCTTCGTCGTGGCCCACACAAACGAAATCCTCAAAATAGCGTAAATTACCCACGCGGATGTCCTGCCCCTCGACCAGCCCCCGCGCGCCCTTACCGGTAGCTGCTTCAAAAGCCAGCGCCTCGGAAAGTTCCAGGTTGCGCTGCTGCGCCGCTTCGACCGTGGCCTTACCCAAAGCATGTTCTGATTTGGTTTCGACGGCAGCGGCGAGAGCCAGTAACTCATCTTCGCCTCCCTGCCAAATCTCTGAAGGTTGAAGGTTCGCCAAGTGGGTTGAAGGTTGGTTCTTAGCCTCAATAATTTTTACATCCGTGACTTGGGGTTTGCCCTGGGTCAACGTGCCGGTTTTGTCGAAGGTAATCACTTTGATCCCGGCGGCCTGCTCCATGTAGACTCCCCCTTTGAACAGCACCCCCTTACGCGCGCCGTTGCCAATGGCCGACAGAATCGAAGCCGGGGTACTGATGATGAGAGCGCAGGGCGAGGCGGCTACCATCACGGTCATAGCCCGGTAAAAAGCAGTGTTGAAGGCTTCGTTAAAAACAAAGATGGGGATGACCGCCACGAGAATGGTAAAGACAATCACCCCCAGTGCATAATATTGCTCGGCTTTGTCCAGAAAACGCTGGGTCTGAGCTTTCTGGCTTTGGGCTTCTTCGACTAATCTGATCAATTTAGCAATGGTCGAGTCTTTGGCCAGTTTGGTGACTTGGGCTTCCAGGCTGCCGTTTTTGTTGATCGTCCCGGCCAGCACGGCGTCGCCGGGGCGTTTAGCCACCGGCATAGATTCGCCGGTAATAGAAGCTTGATCCACCGTACTTTCCCCCTCAATTACAAGACCATCCAGGGGCATGCGGTCGCCAGGCCGGACGACGAAGCGGTCACCCACCACAATTTTTTCCACCGGCAAGGTGACTAACTCACTCCCCCGTCGTACTAGCGCCTGGTCGGGTCGTAGTTTCATCAGGGCGCGGATGGCGTTGCGGGTGCGATCCATAGCGTAGTCCTGTAACACATTCGACAGGGAGAACAAGAACAACAGTAAGGCCCCTTCAAACGGCGCGCCGACAATAGCTGCGCCTAGAGCGGCCAGAACCATTAATAAATCCACGTCAATGGTCACCTGGCGCAGTGATTCTAGCCCTGCTTTAAGACCGAAGGTTCCACCGGTGATGTAGGCGATGGTATAAAGAACAGTCGAGACGATGGAAGGAGCGCCAAAGTGTTCGGCCAGCCAGGCCGCAATGAGGGTGATGAGGGTGATAACGGTAAAAATGGCTTCTAGATTTTGTTTGGCCGACCAACTCCAGGCGCGCTGCCACACCGTTTGGGAGGGGGTAACAGGTTCGGCGGCAATGGGTAGTTCGGCGCTGGAGGGAGCGACGCTGGCGCCCAGTTGGCTGACCTTTTGCCTCAGTTGATCGGATGAAAGCAGGGTGTGGTCGTAAGTAATGCTTAAGACCCCACCCAAATAACTGGCCTGGGCGCGACGCACACCATGAATCTGGCCCAGGCGATTTTCCAGCAGCAGGGCGCACGACTCGCAGGCTCGACCGCCGCGCGGTTCCAGGCGCATGATACAGGTCTCCATATTGTGCTGGAGGGGAGAGGTGAGGCGTTGAGTAATATGGTCCAACTCCGATTCGCTGATAAGACGGGGGTCGTAATCAAAAGCGACTTCTTGCTCGTGGGGGTCTAGTTTAACCCCAACGATGCCTGGCTCTGCAGTTACGGCCTCAGTAATCAGGTTAAGGCAGGGTTGATTCTCCCGATCAAGCAGCCCGCTCTCGTCTCTTATCGTTATATTTTTGTTGGGGATGATAGGGTCTGAACTCATTTCTTTTTGTAGTAGTTTCCATTCTAATTAGTAGTCCTATTATAAACTACTATCGAGTCGCTGTCAAGAGGGAGGTTATTGGTGATTACCCATTTACCGAACGCTCTCAGGCTAAACTCCGGCGATCAACCGCCATACTTGAGCCACAGTGAAGGTGACTATAAAGCCCATAACCAGCGGCAATAGGGCGGCAATAGCCGTCCACTTGGCGCTGCCGGTTTCTTTGTAAATCGTGTAGATCGTCGTGCTGCATGGATTGTGGATGAGGCTGAACAGCATCAAGTTAACCGCGGTGAGGAGAGTCCAGCCGCCTGCCTGGAGCAGCGTGATTGTCTCTCTATCACCCGCTTCGAACATAACCCCGGTTCCTGAACCAAAACCATGGACGCCGGTGGATAACACTGTCAGCATTAACACCGTAGGGATAACAATCTCGTTAGCGGGGATGGCGACGATGTAAGCCAGCAGAATGACCCCATTGAGGCCTAGCAGGAAGCCGAATGGGGTGAGAAAATTCAAGAGATGCTCGGCGATACTAACCCCACCCAGGTGAATGTTGGCGCTCAACCAGATCATGGCCCCGGCAGGGGCGGCAAAAACAATGGCTCGCCACAAAACATACATCGTTCGGTCGATGAGCGATGTGTAGAGAGTCTGCCAGACACGAGGGGGGCGGTAGGGCGGCAGTTCCAGGCTGAAGGTCGAAGCCTCCCCTTGCAGGACCGTGCGTGATAGCCCCCACGACACGGCAAAGCTAAGCAGCACACCTAACAGCGCTATACCAACCACGGCTAACGCCGAAATCAGTCCGCCCAAATAACCGGGCACTAATGCCCCAATAAACAGCGTGGCAATGAGGATTTGGGTCGGCCAGCGGCCGTTACATAGGGCAAAATTGTTGGTGATGATGGCAATCAGCCGCTCGCGGGGACTATCGATGATCCGGGTGGCAACCACCCCGGCGGCGTTGCAGCCAAACCCCATCATCATGCTTAAGGCTTGCTTACCGTGCGCGCCTGATTTTTTAAAGATGTTATCCAGGTTAAAAGCTACGCGCGGCAGGTAGCCAAAATCTTCTAACATCGTAAAAAGCGGAAAAAAGATAGCCATTGGCGGCAGCATCACACTAACCACCCAGGCGGTGCAGAGATAGATGCCGTCAACCAACAGTCCACTCAACCACCAGGGCAGGCCAATGCCGGCGGCCCCGGCTTTAAGTATAGGTTGAATAGTGTCTATGAGCAGGGCAGCCAGCAAACCGGACGGGATGTTAGCCCCGGAAATGGTGATCCAGAACACGAGGGTAAACAGCAGCAGCATTAAAGGAAAGCCCCACAAACGACTGGTTACTAGCCGGTCAATCGTGCGGTCAAGGTTGAAGCGTGGAGGTTTATCCGGATAAATTGTAGCCCGATCGGCGATACGGGCGGCGTCGGTGTAGATAGCTTCGACCAGGGTTTCGTGGATGTTACTGCCGACTTCCCAGCGCAGCCGGGTGGCGGTTTGCAAAATATCCTGAGCTGCCGATCCCTGGGCAGGTTGAAGATAATTTTGATTAAGCATGCTGCCCTACCTCCAGTTGCAAGGCTAAATTACCGTTAGTTTGACCAGGGTCGTCGCGAGTCAAATCGCCCAACTCACCCCGTTCAATGGCTTCGATGATACGTTGATCGCCATCCAACAGGCGTAGGGCGACCCAGCGGGCGTTGGGCAGACCTGGAAATGTGGCCTCCAACCGGGTCACCAGTTCAGTGACAGCCTTTTTTAAGGCCGGAGGTTCGTTTTTGAGGCGATGAGGTTTGCAAACCACCTTGCCGGTAGCCACTTCGCTGATTGCTTGCAGCAATTCGGGGATACCCTGCCGGGAACGGGCGCTGGTAGGCACGACCGGCACGCCCAGGTCGCGGGCCAGCGATCGTTCGTCTACAGTTAGATGATGGCGGCGGGCTTCATCCATCAAGTTGAGGGCTACGACCGCCCGAGGGGTGATTTCAAGCACTTGCAGCACTAAGTTCAAATTACGTTCCAGGCGGGTCGCATCGGCTACAATGATGGTCACGTCGGGTTGGCCGAATAGAATAAAATTGCGGGCCACTTCTTCGTCCAGGCTGGTCGAGAGAAGAGAGTAAGTGCCCGGCAGGTCTACCAGTTTGTAGTGATGGCCGCCGTATGAAAAGCCACCTTCGGCGCGCGAGACGGTTTTTCCAGGCCAGTTGCCTGTGTGCTGGCGCAGGCCGGTCAAGGTGTTAAAGATTGTACTTTTACCCGTGTTTGGGTTACCGGCCAGGGCCACCACGTAATCCCAATTATCCATACTGATGCCCAGTTTAATGAGATTACCCACATGGTGCGCCGGGCAGGTTTCGCAAGCGTGAGTTGATGGAACTTTGATGGGCGTAGTCATTACATTATCTCCAGTTTTTGCATTTGAGGGGTGTTCAGCTCGACTTCGCGAGAGATATGGATTAAAGCGGCTTGTTCCCGGCGTAAGCCAATCAAGGCACCCCGAACCTGATAGGCGGTTGGGTCGCCGCTGGGGCTGACCATTTCCGCTTTGATGGTAGTTCCGGGCAAAATTCCCAGGTCCATAAAGCGGCGGCGTTCCGCTCCCCGGCAAAGATGCGAAATATTGAGGACTTTGGCTGTTTCGCCCAATTTTAAATTGCTCAGGGGTTCATAAGGACCTATCTCCACCTTGTCTTCCATATGGATCGGGGTTACCGAGATATTGGCCGCCAGGATTGGAGCCAGCACGTGTTCGTCGCCATCGGCCCAGAAGCGCACCCGTTGAGGGGTAATCTCGGTGACGAGGAGGGTCATACCTACGTATAGTCCTTCGGCCAGGAGTTGGGCATAAACGGTTTCCGGCTCGTCTTCCAGGTGGACAATCCGGCCAAGCTGATTGAGCGGAAAGTTGGGTAGGTTATGTCGCTGCTCAACCGAAATCAGGTCTCCACTGGCCGTGGGGATAGGGTCGCCGTGTGGGTCAAAACGGGGGTGGCCCAGTTCTTCCGCCAGGGCATTGGCCTGGTCACGGGTGAGTTCGTGTTCCCGCCGCTCGGACTGGCTGTGCCAGTGGGCAGCCGCCACGCCGGTTTTGTCGGCCAGGTAACGCTCCCACAAACGATGGGCGCGAATGATGTGAAGAGCGTAGTCGCGCCCTTGAGGCGTCAAACTTAATTTATCGCCGTCAAAAGTAATCAAATCGTGGGCCTGCATTTCGGTCAGCAAACCGGCAATCTGGTTAATGGTGCTGTTCAGAGCACCGGCGATACTCTGCACCGTAGGAACGCGGCCCTGATAACCGCAATCGTGGATGTGTTTCAACGCATCTTCCATCAGAACTCGCCGTGTTACCTGGCGGGCGCGCTGCCAGCGCCAGAAGAGACCTTTATCAGGCCAGAAAAACCATAGACTCAAGGCCATAACAATACTTATAATGATTAGATTAATGAGTGGATTGGTCATCATCAGCAGCCTCGGAAAGATTTATGAGAAGCTAAATAAATTTTTAGCTAGGGCTAAATTTTTAGAGATTATACGACTTTTTTGGTTGGTTGTCAAGACCCTTTCAAGCAGGCGTGGACAGATAGCTCAAAATAAAAATCAGTTCTATAATATGCGCCCAATGAGGTAGGGTTTGAACCAAAGCCCTGGATTTCTAGAAATCGTTTTCCCTACGCTTAACCGTCGTTTTGAACGTCGGTTAGATGTGGGCTAACGGGCCGGAAAATTATTCCTGACCGTGATACGATAAAATCAAATCTGCCACATCAAAGAGGTTCTTTCAATGGTTAATAGCCCAAGCCATACCCCGGTGCGTTTTACCTGGCAATCGCTGCTTTGGCGCTTGCTGGTTACTATTTTGCTTTTACTGGCGCTAGCTGGCCCTGGCCTGACCCTCTTCCATAGTGCTACCTCCCATTCTGAAGCGCCGACATTCCCTACTTTGAATCATAAAGCGGAGGCGGGAGGCCGGATGATTGACAGTGGAAGATAGCGCTTCGCATCCCGTAGGGGATAGCGCTTCGCATCCCGTAGGGGATAGCGCTTCGCATCCCGTAGGGGATAGCTGATTTTCGATAATTTGGCTCATTCGCTTGCTTCGAGTATCATAGGTGGCATGTCTGCCATTAAACGTTTTATTTTTACGCTTCTTGTTCTGGGTGGATTACAAGCCCTACCAGGACCAGCCCCTTTAGCTCAGGCCCAATCACCCGACGACCAGATAGCGGAGATTATGAGCCGTATGTCGGTCGAAGACAAAGTGGGACAACTTTTTATCGTCCCCTTTGTGGGTTCCAATGCTAACCCCGATTCTGATGTTTTCCTGCTCCTCACCGAGTACAAAGTCGGTGGAGTCATTTTGCTGGCGGCTCATAGCAACTTCAACAACGACGCTTCCGCGCCGCGCCAAATCGCCGAACTGACTAACAGCCTCAAAACTCTTGCTTTTAATACCAATGGTATCCCGCTATTTGTGGCCGTTGACCATGAGGGCGATGGTTATCCTTATACCCGCATCACCGGTGGGGTCGCGCCTGTGCCCAGCCAAATGGCGATTGGGGCAACCTGGGATACCCCTAAAGCCGAAGCGGTCGGCCAGATTGTGGGCGAAGAGTTGTCGGCGATGGGCATCAACATGCTGTTCGGCCCCAGCCTGGATGTACTGAACGAGCCGCGCCCGGCCGGGCGCGGCGATATTGGCATCCGGGTTTTTGGCGGAGACCCCTACTGGGTGAGTCAAATGGGCCGGGCCTATATTCGCGGGGTTCACCTGGGCAGCAACGGGCAGGTAGCGACGGTCGCCAAACATTTCCCTGGCCACGGCGGCAGCGACCGGCTGCCCGACCTGGAAGTGGCTACGGTTGATAAATCCTTACAAGAATTACAGCGGATTGAACTGCCGCCTTTTTTTCATGCCACCGCCGACCTATCAGGCCATCCTCTCTATCCCGCTGACGACCAATTGGGGCTGACGGATGCCCTCATGTCCAGCCACATTCGTTATCGCGGTTTTCAGGGCGACATCCGCCAATTCACTGCTCCAATTAGCTTTGACGCCGAGGGCATGAAAACATTGTTGTCGCTGCCGGAAATTGCCCCATGGCACCAGCAGGGGGGCCTGATTATCAGCGATGCGTTGGGCGTGCCCGCCGTGCGTAAATATTTTGATCCGGCGGGAGAACAATTTCCTCATCGTCGTATTGCTAAAGAAGCTTTTCTGGCCGGCAATGATGTGTTGAGCCTGGTCCAATTCGCCCTAAAATCACTCTGGCAAGATCAACTTCCGAATATCAAGGATACCATCTATTTCTTTCGGACCGAATATAACAGCAATCCGGCTTTTGCCAAGCGGGTTGATGAGGCGGTAGCCCGAATTCTGCGGCTCAAACTAAAACTCTACCCCCAGCCCAGTCTCGAAATGCTCAATGTTGACCCCGCTCATGCCCTGGAAGTTACCGGCCAGCAGCGCCCGGTGATCAATGAGATTGCCCGGCAAAGTTTGACCCTGCTCTACCCCTCTTTGGGTGAACTGCGTCAGCGTCTCCCCCAATCTCCCCGCCCGGATGAGAAGCTTTTGATTATTAGCGATACCCGGCTGGTGCGTGAATGTTTTACCGCCGAGTGCCAGCCGGCCGAAGTGCTGCCGCGTACTGCTGTGCAAGACACTATTTTGCAGCTCTATGGGCCGGGCGCCAGCGGCCAAATCCAACCCGAACAAATCAGGACCATCACTTTTTCTGAACTGAAGTTAGCGATGGGCGGTGCGTTGACCACCCCGGAAGCGCCCATTACCGCGGAAGGCCAACCTAATCCACTCATTCAACTTTCATCCGACGAAGTACGTACCCAGATTCAAGAGGCCAAGTGGCTGATTTTTGCCGCCTTAGATTTGAATACTCTCCGTTTCAGCGACTCCGATGCCCTCAAGCTGTTTTTAGACCAGGAAAGCGGTATTTTGCGTGACAAAATTACGGTTGTTCTGGCTCTCAATGCCCCTTATTACCTGGACACAACGCAACTGACCAAGTTAACGGCTTGTTTTGGCGTTTATAGCAAAACAGCTCCCCATATCGAAACAGCAGTCCGGGCGCTTTTTGGTGAAGCTGACTTTCCAGGCGTGTCCCCCGTGTCTGTGGAGGGGCTTGGCTACAGATTGGTTGATGTTCTCTCGCCCGACCCGGATCAGAAGATGGTGATCGAAACCGTCACTATTTCGCCCGATGACAGCATTGCCCCGGTTACGGTCAAAGTGAAAGTTGGGCCGATTCTTGACTACAATGGACATATCGTACCGGATGAAACCCCAGTTGAGGTCAAGGCCGTTCTCAATGGACGCCAATTGACCGCAGAAACTGCCTCCACCCAGGCAGGCTTGGCTGAGGCGACCTTAATTCTGAATGAGCCAGGCGAAATCGAAATCTCCGCTCTGGCCGGCCAAACGGCTCAATCACAAATCATCCGGGTTTCCGTTTTAGCGCCACCCACGCTGACCCCAACACCGGTTACGCCTGAGCCGACCGGCACCCCAACCCCTGGGCCGACGGCGACTCTCCCACCTACTTTCACCCCAACCTCACCGCCGCCCCCTGTTCTTGTAACCGAACCCGAACCGCCGGCCCCGACGACCAGCCTGCCGGCTGGCCCCCGCCGCCTGAGCGGGGTTGACTTGTTGTCGGCCCTTAGTGCGACTCTATTAGCGGGGTTGCTGGGCTTTTGGTTGGGACGACAAACCCACCGGCCCCTGTCGCGCCGGGTCCGGTTAGGCTTGTGGACGTTGGTTGGCGGCCTGCTGGCTTATTTGATCTACGGAGCAGGTTGGCTGCGCCCGGAGTTTTGGGTTTTTGACCAGCCCGATGGGGTAACGGGCCACCTGGCGGTGGCGCTAATGGCTTTTGTTTTTGGGATCATCGCCTACGGGTTGAGCAGCCAAGGCGACCGCCGCCGGCTGGCTGCCAGTCGCCGGAGGGGTTGAGATTCGCTAAAGAATAGTTCCTGAATTTAGGAGTGCAAAAGTACACTTTTGCACTCCTCCAGTTCCTACGAGTAAAACGTCATCCACACTGAGGCGATTATCAACACCAACGCCAGCCCCACCAACCACCAATTCTCACGCAGGCTGGAGGGCCAATCATTCCCGGCTTTTGTTCCAGGAGCCATCGGCAGGGTCAGGTCGCCGCTGTGCAGCATTTGCCGCCACAGGGAAACAGAAGCGGGGCGATCTTTGGGATGAGGAGCCATCGCCAGGGCAATTGCCTCGGCGACCCGGGGCGAAATATCGGGATTGATGTCCCGAATAGAGGGTAATGACTCCGGCGACAGAAAACGCTCCTGGGCGCTGGCCGGGGTGTTGCCGGTAAACAAATGATAGAGGGTTGCCCCCAGCGCGTATAAGTCGGAGCGCGCATCCGTATGGCCCAGGTGGTCCACGTATTGTTCCAGCGGGGCGTAGGGCAAACTGCCGGCGCCCTGCAGGCCGGTTAGAGTGCTGGGATCATCGGGATCGAGCGGTTTGACCAGGCCAAAGTCAACCAGTTTCAAGCGGCCCTCCGGGGTGAGCTTAATGTTGGCCGGTTTAATATCTCGATGAAGCACCGGCGGCTGGCGGGTGTGCAGATAAGTCAAGGTGTCGCAGAGTTGATCGATCCAACCCAGAACCGTCTCCTCGTCCAAAAAGCGGGCCTCCCGGCGAACCTCGTTGACAACCTCTAGCAAATTCTGACCGGGTACAAAATCCATCACCAGGTAGTCACGGTCGCCGTCGGAGAAAAAATCATTGACTTTGGGCAGACCGGGATGGTCAAGCCGGGCCAGGGTAGAGGCTTCCTGGTAAAATTGTTTGCGGGCCGCCTGCGACACTTCCTCACTCAAAGTGGGTAAGGGCAGGGTTTCTTTGATGGCGCATTGACGCCCTTCCAGGCGGGTGTCGTCGGCCAGGTAAACCGCGCCCATCCCACCTGCGCCGATAAGACCCACAATTTGATACCGTTCGCGTAAAATTTCACCGGGCTGAAGGTTGGCAGGTAGTATCTTACTTTGAAGCATATTTCTTGATCAGGTTTCAACAATATTAAGTTAATAGAAACAGCCACAGTCAGTTTGTCATAATTCAAGAAAAAAGGAAAATAATTACAACTGACTATGAACAACCCATCATTTTAGATTATCTCAATCTCACATTGCTGTCAAACAGGAGTGGTGTATGAGAGACTTACAAACCGAACAAGCCCTCTTAATTTGGAAAGAAGGAGATCTGATTAAAGATCAATGGATTTTAAACGATATTACCCCTGAAATTACCCTGGGGCGCTCGCCCGATTGCACCATCAGTATCCCGGTGCGCTGGATTTCTCGCCTGCATGCTATCTTGCGGCGTCAGGGAGGCCAATTTTACCTGGAAGACAGCGGCAGCAAAAATGGGGTATTTGTAAATGGCCAGCGGGTTATCAAGCCCCGCCCGCTCTCCGATGGCGATGTCATCCAACTGGCTCCCGGCCTGGAGTTAATTTATGTTGACAGCGAGGCCACGGCCCCCTTGCCCGGTCAAAAAGGGATGGGCTTGTATGTTGACCAGGCCGAACGGCAGGTTTATGTCCACGGCCAACTCTTAAGTCCACCGTTAAGCAACCAGCAGTATCAACTGCTGGCTATGCTGGCCGAACGCCCGGGCAAAGTTTTCAGCCGGGCTGAAGTCATCGAGGCTGCCTGGCCCGGCGAGGCCGCCGAAGGCGTGAGCGACGATGCTATTGACGCCCTGGTGCGCCGCCTGCGCCAGCGCCTGGCCGAGATTGACCCGGAGCACGAGTTTGTCGTCACCGTGCGGGGTTATGGCTTCCGGTTGGACAACAGCCCGGGCATGTAGGGAGTAGGGAGTAGGGGGTAAGAAGTAGGAAGTAAGGGACTGCGCTAGCGTTTGTTTTTCGGCG
>CAZUNT010000065.1:0-32632 GCA_964622215.1 uncultured Caldilineaceae bacterium | reverse complement strand
TTGACTCTCTGATAAATCCATGTTATTCTATGAAAGCGCTTGCAGAAACGCTTTCATAGAAATCTATCAATATATTGCTTATGAAAAACAAAAATAGTTATCCCACCATAGACGATGTGGCTAAACGAGCCGGTGTATCTATCTCCACCGTGAGCCGGGTTATCAACCGTAATATCCCTGTGTCGGATGAAGTGGCGGCGCGAGTGGAAGCGGTCATGAAAGAACTGAGGTATGTTCCCCGTGCGGCCGCTCGCAACCTGGCTACTCGCAAGACAAACACCCTGGGCTTGTTGATTTCGGACATTCTGGGCGATTTTTTTGCGCCCCTGCTGGCCGGCATCGAGAGTGTCACCGATGATAATGGTTACGACCTGCTGATTTCTACCGCCGGGCGGCGCGGCCTGCATGAAGAACTGCCCAGAGCGTTGGGTAATCACAATACCGATGGCTTGCTGGTATTTTCGGGGGTTTTGACCGACGCGGCCATCACCCAGGCTTACACGTTCGACTTGCCGCTAGTCCTTATCCATCAAGCGCCGCCACCCAATCTGCCGATTCCGTGTGTTACCATCGAAAACAAGGCTGCTACCCGGGAAATCGTCAGCCATTTGATCGAAGTCCATAACCGGCGCCGTATTGTTTTGCTGCGCGGCCTCTCCAGGAACGAGGATGCTCACTGGCGCGAGCTGGGCTACCGGGAGGCGCTGGAACTGCATGGTCTGCCCTTTGATTCCACTCTGGTTGCGCCCGGCGATTTCTCACGCCAGGTGGCCCAAGCTTCTGTGGCTCAGTTGCTGGCCGGTGGAGTAGCTTTTGATGCCATTTTCACCGGCGATGACGAAGCGGCGGTCGGCGCGCTGCTGGCCTTACAGCATGCCGGCCGGCGAGTGCCGGAAGAGGTAGCCGTGGTAGGGTTTGACAATCAACGCCTGGCAGAAGTGCTGACCCCACCTTTAACTACCGTTCATGCTCCCACCGAGCAGGTAGGCGCCGAGGCTGCCCGCCAATTGATCAAACTCATTCAGACCGGCCAGGCCGATCCCCTCACTTTACTTCCCACCCAGTTAGTTATTCGCCGCTCTTGCGGTTGTCAACCATAACCGGGGCAGGCGAAAATGACTATTTTTAATAAATTATTGCTAGATCAAGGAGGATCATAATGTCACAAAAGAGGATATTCACTTTAGGTATATTGCTCATTTTAGCCGGACTGATTCTCAGTGCTTGCGCCAGCGCAGCTCCCGCCAACAATCCTGCGCCCGTTGCACCGGCCAAGACTGAGGAAGCGGCAAAAGCTCCTGAACCAACAGAGGCCATAGAACCCGCTGAAACCAGCGAAGCCCCGGCCGAAGCTTCTCAATCAGGCAAGGTGCAAATTCGTTGGTTCTGTTGCCTGGGCACCGGCGATAATCCGGCTCAGGTAGATGCCGAGAACAAGGTGGTGGCCGATTTTAACGCCTCCCATCCAAATATTGAGTTGGTGATGGAGATCGTAAAATACGAGGCGGCGCGTGACGCCCTGTCTACCGAAATCGCCTCCGGTAACCCGCCGGATTTCGTCGGCCCAGTGGGTGTTAATGGAGCGGAAGCCTACCACGGCCAGTGGCTTGACCTGGCGGAGCTAATTAAAACGCACAATTATGACCTGAGCCAGTTCGATGAAGGGGCGGTGAACTTTTACAAAGTCGGCGGCGAGGGCCAAATCGGTTTGCCTTTTGCCATCTACCCCTCGGTGGTATTCTATCAACGCGAGATGTTTGACGAGGCCGGCCTGAATTACCCGCCCCACAAGTATGGCGAGAAATATAAGTGGCCGGATGGCGCCGAAGCAGAGTGGAACTATGACACGCTGCGCCAGGTGGCCATGAAACTGACCATAGACAAGAACGGCAACGATGCCACCCATCCGGACTTTGACCCGAAGAATATCGTGCAGTACGGTTATGAGCCAACCTATCAAGACCTGCGCGCCATTGGTTCTTACTTTGGCGCCGGTACGATGGTCGCTCCAGATGGCAAGACAGTCCAGATACCGCCGGAGTGGGTGGATGCCTGGAAGTGGCTCTATAACGGTATGTGGCAGGATCATTTTATTCCTACCGAAACCGTCATTCAGGCCGACGAGTTCGGCCAGGGGAACCCTTTCAATTCTGGTCGAATAGCTATAACCCTCACCCATCAGTGGTACACCTGTTGTCTGATGGATGCAGGTAACAATTGGGATGTTGGCGTTGTGCCGTCGCACAAGGGTAAGGTTACGGCCAACTTCAATGCCGATACGTTCCGTATCCTCAAATCAACCAAGCACCCTGCTGAGACATTTGAAGTGGTATCATACCTGCTTGGCGACGCCTCGATGGAATTGTTGAGTATCTACGACGGTATGCCGGCCCGCACCGCAGATCAGGAGCCTTTCTTCGAGGCTATGGCCCAGGATTTTTCCCAAGATGTGGATTGGCCGGTGTTTATTGACGGCATCGCCTATGCCGATAACCCCTCCTTTGAAGCCTACATGCCTAACTACAATGAAGCCCTTGATCTCCATGTTACCGTTCTGTCAAAGTGGAGAACCACTGCCGGACTGGACATGGACGCTGAAATCGCCGCGCTCCAAAAAGACCTACAAGCAATTTACGATAAAAAGAAATAATTTGTTTGCCTCCAACGCAACCCTCCCCTTAAAGACACGGTTTGAAATCGTGCCTCCAGGGGAGGACGCGGGAGGGATAGGAGGACTTTGATGGACTCGGCCAAAGATCTTTTGACTATCTTCCGTTTACGGCCATTGGCTCGCCGCGAGGCGCTGTGGGGATTGGTTTTTCTCTCGCCGTGGCTTATTGGCTTTCTGGCCTTCACCCTTATTCCTATGATTGCTACCCTGGGCTTCACTTTTAGTAACATCACCCTGACCCAGGAAGAGCCACTCCAATTCGTTGGTTTGAAGAATTACGAACACCTCGTCCAAGATTCGCAGGCATGGGCCTCGTTGGGCGTGACTACCAAATTTGGCTTGCTCTCTTTGCCCATTAGCATGGCCTTACCTTTTGCGTTGGCGCTCCTGCTGAATAGCAAATATATAAAAGCCCAGGGTTTCTTCCGGACCTTGTTCTACATGCCTTACATCGTTCCGTTTGTGGCCGCCCTGCTGGCGTGGGCGGGAATGTTAAATCCGGCCACCGGCTGGATCAGTGAGGGCCTGCGGGCGCTGGGGGTGGCAGATCCGCCCAATTGGTTAGAAGACCCTCGCTGGGTCTATCCGGGGTTGGTATTAATCGGGTTGTGGGGTATTGGCAACGGCATGATAGTTAACCTGGCCGGTTTACAGGGTATCCCTTCTGAGCTGTATGATGCGGCCAAGGTGGATGGGGCAGGCTGGTGGGCTACGTTACTTAATGTAACCCTGCCTATGATGTCACCGGTTATCTTCTATACGCTCATCCTGGGCGTGGTAGAGGTGTTCCAGTATTTTCTGACGCCGCTGGTGCTCAACGATGGAACCGGCCGGCCCGCCGGTATGACTCTATTCTACAACTTGTATCTCTACAAAACGTTCTTTACTTTTCAGAATATGTCCTATGGAGCGACTCTGGCCTGGGTGTTATTTATTATCATCCTGGTTGTGACCGGAATGTTGTTCTGGAGCGCCAAATATTGGGTTTTTTACGCCGGCGAGAGTCGGTAAGGAGGCCAGGTTATGAATATCTCCATCCCTATGCCTCGGGTGGCAACGTCATCCCGTCGCCGCCACGCGGTGGCCGAAAGCACGAAGTCATTCATCATCACGTTCATAGCGGTGGTTGTACTGGCTGCGTTCCTCTCGCCCATGCTGCGGGTGGCGCTGTCGGCGGTGAAGACGGACGAACAGGTGACCGCCCTGGGTGCTCCGCTTTGGCCGGCCAAGCCGCGTACTTTTTCTTATCAAGGCAAAAAATACGATGTCTATAAAGTCCCCACCGAAAATGGTCTCAAAGAGTGGGCTTTGTTCAAAAAAGGCCTCCGGCAGAGTCAGTTTGTCGACCCGGCGAACCCGGAGGCAGAGCCGATCACCTGGCAAGGGTCGTGGCGGGCCTTAGACCGGGCCTGGATGTGGTCGCCCGCCTGGTCTAACTTCTTTAAGGTGTGGGACTTGCTCAATTATCCGCGACTTTTGTTCAACACGGTGGCCATCGCGGTGTTAAGCCTGATCGGCACGCTCAGTTCGTGTATTTTGGTTGCCTACGGTTTTGCCCGTTTTCGTATCCCCGGCAAAGGGTTTTTGTTCATGCTGCTTATCTCCACCATCTTCCTGCCGAGTGCGGTGACGCTCATTCCTACCTACACTGTGTTCGTCAAGCTGGGTTGGGTGGGCACCTGGCTCCCGCTTATTGTGCCTGCTTTCTTCGCTAACGCCTATGATGTGTTTCTACTCCGTCAATTTTTCCTGACGATCCCGCGCGAAATGGATGAAGCGGCTATGATTGACGGCGCCGGCCCGTTCCGAACCCTGATATCCGTGATCCTGCCGCAATCATGGCCGGCGCTGATGGCCGTAGGGATTTTCCACTTCGTCTACGCCTGGAACGACTTTTTCGGCCCTTTGATTTATCTGTCCACACGTCAAGACCTACAACCCATTTCCGTGGGCCTGGCCCGGTTCAACGGCATTTATAGCCGCGAACCTACCCTCGTGGCGGCGGGAACTTTAATGACCCTGATCGTACCGGTGTTGATTTTTATGTTCACTCAGCGTTTCCTCATGCACGGCATTGTCATCACCGGCACGGGAGTTGATAAGTAAGAAGGGAAATCGTTGATGTTACGTTTATCTGTACTTTGCCTATTACTTACTATAAATGTGGTGACCGAAACCTTACCCGTTACCTCAACCATGGTGGATGAGGACATTCATATTAACCAAATTGGCTATCAACCGGGACAGTTCAAACAGGTGGTAGTGGCCGGCAAAATCTCCCCCAGGGCGACTTTTCAACTGCTCGACGCCCAGGACCAGGCGGTTTTTACCGGCACGCTGGTCTCCTCTGGTTATGACCCTGACAGCGATGAGACTGTCACCCAGGGCGACTTCAGCGCCTTCGACACGCCCGGTCTTTACCGGGTCCAGGTGTCCGGTCGAGGCATGTCTTATCCCTTTACCATTGGCGGCGACGTTTACCAGCCGGTATTAAAGCTGGCGACTCGCTGGCTGTATCTACAACGTTCCGGCGCGGCTAAAGATGATCCTATCACCGGGCTGAAACATTCCGCCGACCATACCACCCCGGCCATTTTGTATGATGCCGCCGGCCCGCACCCCGACCAAACCTTCCAGGTCAGCGGTGGGTGGTGGGACGCAGGAGATTACGGGCGTTATGTACCCCCGGCCGCTACCACCCTGATGTCCCTGTTTTATGCGTATCGCTTTAACCCCGATGTTTTTCAAGATGGCTCGCTCAACATCCCCGAAAGCGGCAATGGGCTGCCGGATTTGCTGGATGAAGCGCGCTGGGAGTTAGAGTGGCTTTTAAAAATGCAGCGGGCCGACGGGGCTGTTCACCAAAAAGTGACCACTGCCGACTATGCCGAGGTCGGGCCGCCGGAAGAGGATACCCAGCCTCTCTATCTGTATGATGTCAGCACCCAGGCCACGGCTCAATACGCCGGAGCTATGGCTGAGGCCAGCCTGGTTTATCGCCCCATTGATCCGGCCTTTGCCGATCAACTACTGGCTGCCGCCAAACGAGCCTGGACCTGGTTGAAGGCCCATCCCGACAAGTACCCGGAGGGCGGTTTTATTAATCCTGAAAACCACAATGGCGGTCCTTACAGTATTGAGGCCGGCGATGAAACCGGTCAGCGGTTATGGGCGGCAGGGAGTTTGTTCCACGCTACCGGAGAGGTAGAATATGCCGACGCCTTCGCCCAACTGTGGCCCAAACGTGACCCGGAGCCGCCGGTTTATGGTTTAAGTTGGGCCGATGGCTATGCCTTTGGCATGTTCGCTTACCTCGACAGCCCCGGTGGAGACGAGATTCTTAAAGAGGAGATCAAGCAAGTGGTTGCTGAACAGAGTCGAAATGTCCTGAAAGTAATTAACAGCACCGGCTACAGGGTGGCGTTGACCGGCAACAGCGGCGTATTTGGTTATACCTGGGGGTCTAATGAGTACACCCTTGAATCTGGCATTTATCTGTTGTTGGCCAATGAATGGCGGCCCGATCAAAAATTAGTAGACGGCGCGGCGGCCCAGTTGAATTGGATTTTGGGGGTGAACCCGTTGAACAAAGCTTACATTACCGGCGCGGGCAGTAACCCGGTGCGAACACTGCATCACCAGGTCAGCTTCCTCCGGGATACCCCCACGCCCGGAGCCATTGGCGAAGGCCCCAATGCAATGGATACCGGCGGTGACGAAGTGCTGCAGGCAATGTTTGATGATAACGTGCCGTTTGCCAAGCGTTATGCCGATCACCCCGACTCCTGGGCGACTAACGAGCCGGTCATTTATGGCAATGCCGCTTTTGTGGCTGTAGCGGCCTGGTTCACTCGTTAGGAAATATTATTACGGAAGTTTGGAGGAATTCTGATGAAAGTTGCCGTTATCGGGGGCGGCTCAACCTACACCCCTGAACTCATCAATGGTTTTCTGGAACGGGTTGACCTCTTTCCGCTGACCGAACTGTGGTTAATGGATATTTCCCAGGAACGGCTGGACATCGTGGGCCGCTTTGCTCAGCGGATGGTCAAGGCCAAAGGTGCCCCTTTTGCCGTCCACTTGACCACCAACCAGCGCCAGGCTATTGCCGGGGCCAGCTACGTGACCACCCAACTGCGGGTGGGTGGCATGGAAGCTCGGCGGGCGGACGAGTACCTGGGCCGGCGGCACGGCCTGATCGGGCAAGAGACGACCGGAGTAGGCGGTATGGCCAAGGCGCTGCGCACCATTCCGGTTATCCTCAACATCGCCCGGGCTATGCGCGAACTGGCTCCGGGGGCGCTGTTGGTCAACTTTACCAATCCCGCCGGGTTAGTGACCGAGGCCCTCAATCGCCACACACCTGAGGTACCGGCTGTGGGTGTTTGCAATGTACCCCTTCACATGAAAATGGAGATCCTGGCCGAATTGGAAAAAGAGCGGGGCCAGTCTATTGACCCACGCCGGGCCAATTTAGACACGTTGGGCTTAAATCATCTCTCCTGGCATCGCGGCTTTACCCTGGATGGAGAAGACATCTGGCCGCAAGTGTTGAGCCGTTATCTGGCCGGTCTCGCTACTCGTTCCGGCTCAGAGTATGACGCCGAGTTCGATCCGGTCACGGTGGAAACACTGCGGATGATCCCCAACTACTACCTGCGCTATTTCTACTATACTGAGGCCAAACTGGCTGAACAGCAAAAGTGGCCGCCCTCACGCGCCGAGGCGGTGATGGCTATTGAAGCCGACCTGCTGCGGCAGTACGCCGAACCCCAGCGAACCGAGCCGCCGGAGGGCCTGATGCAGCGCGGCGGCGCTTATTACTCGACCGTAGCGACTCAATTGCTCACTGCGCACTATAATAACTTGGGCGAAACTCACGTGGTCAATATACGGCAGGGTGGGGCTGTCGCCGGTTGGCCGGAAGATTGGGTCCTGGAAATGCCTTGCCGGGTAGACCACTCCGGAATCCATCCTTTGCCCGCTGCCCCTTTGTCCCTGGTTTGCTTCGGGTTGCTGGCCCAGGTCAAAGCCTACGAATTGTTGACGGTCGAAGCTGCCGTGTTTGGCGACCGCAGAGCTGCCTTCGAGGCTTTGTTAGCCCATCCGCTTGGTCCGGCAGCGGATCAAGTCCAAACCGTGTTGGACGACCTGCTGCAAACGTATCGAGCTTATCTGCCACAATTCTGGGCGTAAAACGTGAAGCATGAAGACTTTTGGTGTAAAATCATCACGTTTCACGCCTTGCATTGGATAAAGAGCTATGACCTCCTACTTTCTGGGCGCTGATATTGGCGCTACCAAAACACATGTCCTCATTGCCGA
This sequence comes from uncultured Caldilineaceae bacterium, assembly GCA_964622215.1. Taxonomy (GTDB): domain Bacteria; phylum Chloroflexota; class Anaerolineae; order 4572-78; family J111; genus DSQQ01. The sequence goes on along the minus strand of CAZUNT010000065.1, from coordinate 24,636 downwards.
TGAAACCGGGCAAGCGGTCGGCTTTGGCCAGAGCGGGCCGGGTAATCATGAATTAGTTGGTTACGACGGTCTGCAAGAGGTGCTAAGTATAGCCGCCAACCAGGCCTGGGTTATGGCCGGCATAGCCAAACATCATATCGCCGGGGCAGGTTTCGGGGTGGCCGGGCTTGATTGGCCCTCCCAAAAAGAACCGATTCTGCGAGTTATTGACACGTTGGGGTTAACCGCGCCGGTTGAGGCCGTCAACGATGCCCTGATTGGGCTGTTGGTCGGCTCGGCGGAGGGGTGGGGTATTGCGATAGAATCGGGAACGGGTTGTAATTGTTGGGGCTGGGACCGGACTCGCCGGCGTGTCGGCCATGTCACCGGCGCTTCGCTGCTGATGGGCGAGGCCGGTGGGGCCAGCGAATTGATCAGAAAAGCCATTCACATGGTAGCTTATGAGTGGACCCGGCGCGGCCCGGCCACCCAACTGACCCCCGCTTTTATCAAATATACGGGGGCGCAAAACCTACCCGACTTACTGCAAGGACTAACGGAGGGACGTTTGGTTCTCAACCACACCGCTGCCCCACTGGTGTTTGCCGTAGCCGCCGAGGGCGACCCGGTGGCGCTTGAGGTAGTCCACTGGGCGGGCAGCGAGTTAGGTGAACTGGCCAAGGCAGTTATTCGCCAGCTCAATTTTGAGGCGATCCCTTTCGACGTGGTCATGGTTGGCAGTTTATTTAAAGGCGGCTCACTGTTGGTTGAGCCGATGCGGACAGCGATTCACGCCCTGGCCCCCCAGGCTCGCCTGGTGCGGTTGAATGTACCGCCCGTGGTGGGTGCGGTTTTACTGGGGATGGAGCAGGCCCACCTGGAAACAGCTACCCTGCGCCCACAACTGATTACTTCGACCCAACAATTAGGGCGAGATTTTAATACCTAATGGCGCGCCACAGGCTCATGATGACTCTTTATCAAACTCAATTACCCAGATGCCGTCGAGTTCAGTACCCTTGGCCGCCAGCAGAACAATCTTGCGGCCATCGGGTGAGACGCTCCAGTCATTGTTGGCAATCATCAGCTTCGTTCCGGTTGGGAAAAGGGGGCGTGTTTGGCCGGTGAGAACATTGTACTCATAAAAGTTATGCTCGGTGGCCCTGGGGTCAAGGGGGACGTAGAGCAAACGCTCGTTGTCGCGCCAGCGGTAGGTCCCAAAGAAGGGTAGTTTCTGCGGTCCTTGCTTTGGATTCTGCAAATCCAGTAACCAGGTCCCATTCTTGCCGGCTTCCGGTTGAAAACTGACGTAGTAAACCAGATACCGCCGATCCGGACTAAAAGCCAGCCCGCGTATTTGGGGAAGCTGGAGCAACTCCGTTTGGCGGCCAGTAGCCAGGGATAGCTTGAATAACTGCTCATCGGAACCACCGGGAACACGTTGGGCTAACAGCAACTCATCATCGGATAGCCAGGCGATGGGATCGGTTCGTTGCGCCCGGAGCAAAACCCTGGCCTCACTGCCGTCTACATTGGCCACCCAGGTGATTTCCTGCCGGTTGTCGCTGGGGGCGTCGTCGTCGAAAACTGTCCAGAGCACATGCCGGCTATTCGGGCTAAAGCTAGGGCTGCGTTCCTGGGTATCAATCTCCCACTTTTGACCATCGGCCAACCGCTCGACCACGGCCATACCATTTACAGGGTTAGGGTAAGCGACATAAGCGTTATCGGCGCTGTAAATCCCCAACGGCTCGGTGACAAACTTTGGCCCGGCTTCCGGTTGGTTCAGATCAACCGCCCAGATACCCAGGGGGGCAGCCGATGCCGGCTGGTCAATGAAACGGACCTGGGTGGAGTCTTTGTTCCAGTAAGGCTGGGTGCAACAGGTGCCTGTAGTAAGTTGGCGTCCGATGGGTAGGGTTGAGAGGGGGGTTGGGTTGGGTACTCGCAGGCCCGGTGAGGTGGAATTGAGCGAATTGACGGGTATGAGTGTATTCACGTCACGTTTGCGCCAGTCAAAGGGCCAGGGATAGGTAAAGTCATTGACAATAGGGCCGCCGGTGCGAACTTCCGGCTGATCATATAACGACTGCCATTTGCGTGGTTCTTCCAGGTCGCGGGCAAAGTCGCGCCCTGAGCCGCCGGTTAGAGTCAAATTGTGCCAATTGGCCTCGACGAGCATGGCGGGATTATATTTGGTCACATGGCTCAAATCTCGAATTTCCAGGTGCAGGTGGGGGCGGCTGTAGCAAGTTTAGCCGGTATCGCCGGACAAAGCGATCACCTGCCCTTGTTTAACCACATCTCCCGGCTTCAGATTGGGCGCTTGGAGCAGATGGCCGTACATAGAAGCATAGCCGGCCTGGGGGTGGTCAATCATTAAATTGTGCGGCGGCGAACCAAAAGGCCCATCAACCGCAAAGACGATACCATCGGCCACGGCCACAATCTCTGTCCCGCAAGGCGTGGACAGGTCCACCCCAAAATGGATGCCGCCGGAGGCCCCGTAAGTGGTAAATCGCTGCCGGTATGCGCCGGTGGTGTTGCCATAAGGCTGGGCCAGCAGCCAGGTATCAGGGCCGGGAGGCTGGGCAAAGGGCAGTTGAAAAGGGGGTTTGGTTGGCGCAGATGTCTCCTGGATTGCCGTACCTTCTTGGGCCACTGCCGGCAAGAGGGTTAAAAATTGACCACCCCCGGCTAAGAGGGTGGCAAGTATTGCAGCTATGGTAAGTGTAAGGCGTTTGTTCAAACCATTCATTAATGTTTTCCCCCTATTCTCCAATCCATTTTTGAACCAGGTTCAGTAAAAGCCATAACCCGCCGATAAGGGCGGCCCCGCCCAACAGACACAAACCGCCAAACAGCGCCGTTCCGATGCCCCAAATGAGGCCAATCAAGCCGGTACCGACAATAACCAGCACCAATATCACCAGGATGACCAGGGTTCGCTCCTGATCCCGGCGCGTTTTTCGATAATTAGTCGGTGGTTGTGGGGACGACATGGGTGTGCAGCATGGACCCAAAAGGTCTACCTTGTCAAATAATAAGCAATATACTCTGCAATTATACAGATTTTGAGTAGAACTACCAACTATCTCAGAAGTTATGGAATCAGAGTGGTTACGGCCTACCGACGATGATATTCAAGTAATTTAATCTTTTATTTCCGCAGATGTCCAAAATCGGCTATAATGGAACTTGTGGAGGCAACGATGTCCGACGACGAGTTCAAACGGTGTCCCTTTTGTGATGAAGAGATTCGGGTGAAGGCGGTTATCTGCAAACATTGCGGCCAATGGATGCCCGGTTACAGCTACGAGGGAGCGAGCAGAGATTTGGTGATTCAAAAACAGGTCACAGAACGCCAAACTGCTGAACCGCTCGAAATGAGAACTCGCGAGGAGCAGTTTCAATTCGTGCAAAATTGGGCTAACAGTGAAAAGGATGTTTCCGGCAAAGGCTTTGATCTAGCCATGCAGAAGTTAAGCCAATTGGACTTAAGCGGCATCGATTTAAGCGAAGCGGATTTGCGTGATACCGATCTAAGCGGGGCGAATTTGAGCGGGGCAAACTTGAATCGGGCCAATCTTTTTAATGCCAATCTTAAAGGGGCCAACCTGCAAAAAGCCAAGCTGGCCGAAGCCTATTTGCGGGACGCCATTTTGGATTACGCCGATTTGAGCAGCGCTTCTCTGCTGCGAGCCGACTTACGTGGCGTTTCCTTGGAGGAGGCCATTCTGGTCAGGGTTGATTTGGAGCGGGCCAATCTTAAAGGGGCTAATTTGCGAGGGGCGAATTTAAGAGAGTCCTACCTGAAGGAAGCCAACCTGGAAAGCACCAAAATGGAAAACACCAACTTGAAGGGCGCTTTATTGATCAGAACCAATTTGATCAATGCGGAGGTGATGATCTTCCAACTTGAACGCGCTCGGACCCTGGAAGGTACGATTATGCCCAATGGCAAGGTACACGACTGATTCAAGCGGGGGTGGTTATGATTTGGCGGGCCATAAACGAATAGCCGTGCCAATCCAACACCACTAACAGATGTTCTTTGCGCCCACCCTCCAATTCAACCACCGCATCTTCGATCCTGGGCGGCATGCCATAGCCTGCTTCCACCAGGTTAATCGCCGACAAGGCGTCTGGAGCTTCGACAGTATGATGGGTGATTAATTCACCCCTGCTGAAAACCTCAACCTGATAGAACTTCGCCATTTTAGAACATCTCAATCGTAAATACTTGCGGGAACCTTCAAGCTATGGGGGCCTTGGCCATCGAATTTAGGTCCCTCGGTTTTTCTAGTATAATATTATCACTATTTTACGAAAAAAATAATAGTGATAAATGGCCTAATCCCGGCGCTATTTGTCACTTTTAGGCCAGAAGGGTAGCTTGAAAACCTTATTTATTGCCTGCGGCGCATTAGCCAAGGAAACCAAAGAGATTATTGATAAGTACCACTGGACGGTAGACCTGAAGGCGCTGCCGGCTCTGCATCACATGACCCCGCTCAAAATTACCACGGGCCTGGATAAACTACTGGCCGAAGTCCGGGCCGGCTATGACCGGATCATCGTGGTTTATGGTGAATGTGGGGCGACGGGCATTGACGAGGTTCTCGCCAAACATCATGTGGTGCGGCTCAGCGGACCGCATTGTTATGAGATGTACGCCGGTACAACCCAGTTTGATCAACTGATGGCTGAAGAGCCAGGCACTTTTTTTTTAACCGATTGGCTGTTGCGGGCTTATGAAAAAGCCGTTCTCGGCGGCCTCGGCCTGGATAAGTACCCCCAACTGGCCCCCCTTTATTTTGGCAATTACCGGCGGCTGGTTTACCTCAGCCAGGCTCCCGGCGAAAAACTGTTGGCCAAGGCCAAAGCCATTGCCGACACAATGGGGTGGAATTTTGAGCATCGCCCGGTGGGCTACGGCGAACTGGAAACGCGCCTGGTCAGTTTGATGAGTGATGGTAAGACATCGTGATCCGGATCGCTACTGTTCACTGACTACCCGGATGCCGGTCAGCCGCAGATGGTCGCTCTTAAAAACACCGGCTTCATCCAGAATTTGCAGCCGTTGGCCTGTCTTAGCTTCGTAAAGACCCAGGAGAATATCATAGGCGCCGGGGGGCAGATTGGCAGGTAGGGGAACTGAGTGCAGGTCGATAACGGTTTCGCCGGGCTGCCAGTAATTGGTAGGATAAAAACCGTTCTGCGGTTTGCTGTCGGCCTGGGTCACAATCGTCGTGGTAGTGGCGCTTACCACTTGCACAAAGACGGTAAAATCAATGGTTATAGGCATCTCGACTTGCCAGAAGAGGGTTAGATCGAGCGAGCCTCCGGGCCGGAGCGGTTGGCTCAGATGGTAGCCGGTCAGGCGGGTCTGCCGGTTAAAATCTACATCGAGCGGCTGAATTTTGGCTGCCGGCACGGGGTCAGGCTGCACCTTGATGCCCACTTGCCGGCTAAATAGCACCAGTGGTATATCCATAAATGAATATTTAAAGTAATGACGCGGCGCATAATTAGCTTGAAACCAGGGCGTTGCTTGCACTTCGGGTAGCCAGGTGTAGCCGATTAAAACCAGGTCAGGTTGATACCGGCGAATGGCGTAACCAAAATCACCCTGGGCGATGTGGGGGGCTACATCCGGCTGGGCCAAACCGACAATGTCAATAATGGGCCGCTTTGACCAGTAGCCGAGATGGCCGATGTCAATCGTGGCCAGGGTAGCTGAGGGGTTGGTATTTTGGGCAACCCAACGGGCGGCGTCGGGGTAAGCTCGCGCTTTCCAATTGGGATTTTGGGCAACGATTTTGGCGGAAACAGGATAGAAGGTTGCCAGCAAAACGATCAGGAGCAGGCCGGCCAGGCCGGTTGAAATCCAAACTGCCCGGTTCGTCCGCTTCGTATTGCCTGCCTCCCCCTTTCTTATCGCCCAGGCCAGATTCTCGCCGATCACCTGCACCCCGCGCCCGGTAAGTAGGGCTACAGCGGGCATTAAGGGGGCATAATACCACTCGGCGCTGGGAACGCCCAGGGTGATAAAAGCGGTCACATATAAAACGGTATAACCGACCAAAATCAACCAGGCGCGTTCACGCCGTAAGACCGGCAGGAGAGCCAGCCCCATCAGCGCCGGAAAAAGGTAGAAAATATTACGGCCCTGCTTGCGTACCCATTGCTTCCAATAGTCTCGGAACCCGTCGGCAAACCGCTGGCCCAGCCAGTTGAATTCACCCTGCGCAGTTTTGGCGCTCAGGGTGGCGGGGAAGGGGGAGCCGTAGTAAACCAGCGCAAATAAGTACCAGCTTGCCGGAATACCCATGGCCGGGAGAATAAGTTGCCAGTGTAGCCGTCGCCGGGCCAGGACATCATAGGTCAGCAGGCAGGCCCCCAATAGAGCGCCGTCACCCCGCACCAGGGCGGTCAGGCCGGCCAAGACACCCGCCAGCCGCCAGCGGCCGGCGGCGTAAGCATCCAGCGAGGCCAGGATCAAAGCCACGTAGAGATAACTTTCCATGCTGAAGGCGATAATAAGCAGTGGGGCCAGGGTCAGCAGCAGCGCGCCGCCCAGGCCGGTAAAACGCCCGCTCAGGCGGCGGCCCAGGTCGTAGGCCAGGATAGGGATCAGGGCCGATAGGCTGATATTCAGGGCCAGGGCCGCCGTTGGCGCGGAGCCAAGCAGCCACACGCCGGGGGCCAAAATCATAGCATATAGGGGCGTTGTCGTCACCTGCACCCGCTCGCCGGCGTTGTAGACAAAGCCACGGCCATAGGCCAGGTTCTCGGCCACGCGAAAGGTGATCATGGCGTCGTCCAGAATAATCACGCTGGCCCACAGGCCGGTGAGCAGTCCGGCGAAGCCAGTGGCCAGGAGTAGAACTGTATCCCAGGGGTGTGCTCTAACCCAATTTTTGATTTTTACTATAAGGCTGGATTGCACTGACCGGTTGTCTTATTTAAGGAGTTTTCAAATAGGGTGCATAATCAAAGCATAAGAGGGACAACTTGTCAAATTGCCGGTGGCTGTTGCAATTATGTCGAGAAGGCGATATAATGGTTTACATAAGAGCTTGACATAGGAAAGATAACGGAGGTAGGGTATGGCAAAATCCGAAGATTTTTGAGTTATCATTAGCGGGCATGCGGAGAGCGGTTATTGTCAATCAATTCACCAAACATAGGAGTGTATAAAAAATGAGAAAATTGTTGGCGATTATTGCCACTATTATGTTGTTACAGTTGGTCATTGTGCCGGCCACCTACGCCGCACCGCCGGCCTGGGGCGGGGATGATGACTGCGGCGACGAGATTTGTTACGTCGTTCAGAGAGGGGATACCCTGTTCAAAATTGGCCGGGAATTTGGGGTGGATCCCTATTATATCGCCCAGGTCAACGGCTTGTATAACCCGAATTGTATTTACGCGGGGCAAGTGCTTTATATCCCCGCCGACGATTGCTGTGGTTTTGAGGGCGGAATGGGGTATTACCCGTGGCCGGGATACGGACCGGGTGGTGGAATGGGGTATTACCCGCAGCCGGGACCTTGGACCTATCAACCCCTCCCTTATCAAAATCCAACCCCTCCAGGTTATGGTCGAAATCCAACCCCTCCAGGTTATTACCATGGATGGTAGCGCGGGTATTGAATAATCCATTAAAAAAGACCTCGCTCTCTTAGCGAGGTCTTTTTTATCCAGCCTTTTTGCCAACTAAAATGATTAGGGTGTGTTCAAAGTGAGTTGTAGGACAAGCTGTTAGCTTGTCCCAAACTGGACAAACTAACAGTTTGTCCTACATTTCCAACTTATTTTGGTCACACCCAAATGATTAACACAACGTAGCGGTTTCATTTCAATCCCCATGAGGGGGTCTGGTCGTCGGCGTCAGGGTTTTTGGTCAGGTTTGTAAGTTGGTGGTTATCTTTAACGTTGATCAGATAAATTTCTAAGTTGCCATCACGATCAGAATCAAAAGCCAGGCGTGTGCCGTCGGGTGACCATGTAGGGTGTTGCTCATTGGCTGGATGGTTGGTTAGATTAAATAACCCGCTGCCATCAGCATTTACTATGTAAATCTCCCCATTACCACTTTGTTTAGAGTGGAAGGCGAGATGTGTTCCGTCAGGGGACCAGGCTGGCCAGCCGCTCCCACTAAAATCCTTCAGCAGGCGAGTTTGTTCACTTCCATCGGTGTTCATAAGAAAGATATCAAAGGTATCATCGCTGTTGGTGTCGCGGTTAGAAGAAAAGGCAATATGTTTGCCATCCGGCGACCAGGCCGGAGCGCGATCCTCCGCCGGATGCCTGGTTAGGCAGACCAAATTGCCGCTAATGATTCCCTGAAGAGCTTCTTTAACATTGATAAAACAGATTTCATAACTGTATTTGTCTATTTCACGATCTGAGGCAAAGGCAAGCCGGGTTCCATCAGGCGACCAGGCTGGTTGAAAGTAATTCGCCGAATCGGGTATTAAATTTGTCACCTTTTGGCTCTTCAGGTCCAGCAGGTAAAGTTGGAACATATCCCCTTCGGTGGACACGAAAGCAAGGCGGGTGCCATCCGGTGACAGAGCGGGAGACCCGCCTGAAATTGAGTTACAGGTAAGGCAAACCTCGTCATCAATATTGTTTGGGTCCTTGGCGTAAACATTAAAAATGTTATTTCGCTTCGATTGAAAGACAATCCATTCATCCGCCGGAGTCGCAGTCGGCGAGGGGGAGGGCAGGGTAATCTCCTGCGCCGTTGAGCCAGGTGGAGTTTTCCTGGCCGGCGCTTGTTTGGTGGGTGTAGCCGTCGGCAGGGGTGTTGGCGTAGAAGTTGGGGTGGCCGGGGGCGTCTTCGTTGGCTGCGGTTCAGGTGTAAAGGTGGCTGTTGGAGCAGGGGTGGGGGGCAGGGGCGAGGGTGTTGCAAAGGGCGCTTGGACGATGGAGGTAGGCGAGGAGGGCGCCGGTGCGATGGCCTGCAGCAGCAGGAAACTCCCGCCCAGGCACACCAACAACAGGAGGATGGCTCCCCCGCCTATGGCCGGCCAAAGCCAGGCCGGCCGGGTGGGCTTGGCCGCGGGAGGGCGAAGTTGCCGGTGGACATGCCGGTGCAGCGCCGGGACATCGCGGAAGTTGGGATTCTTGGCCTCAATTTGCCCGATCAGATTGAGCGCCGTCGGCCAATCTTTGTGGCCGATAGCGGCTTGCAAACGCTCATAAAGGGGGATAAGCTGCCGATCCTGCTCCCTGGTTTGTTGGGCGCGGCGTAACGCGGCGGCAAAATCACCGGCCTGTTGGAAACGCTGCTCCCGGGGTTTGGCAATGGCTTTGAGCAGAGGCGCTTCAAATTCAGGCGGCAGGTGGGGATTGAGGCTGAGGGGGGCAGGTGGGGTTTCATGCACGTGCTTATACAGGATACCGGTGGGAGATTTCCCGGTGAAAGGCGGCTGACCGGCCAGCAATTCATAAGCGACGATACCCAGGGCGTAGATGTCGGCCCGCCAGTCAAGCTCCAGGCCTGGCTCCAGTTCCACCTGCTCCGGGGCCAGGTACTCCGGCGTGCCCAGGATAGCCGTCGAGGTGGTCAGCCGGGTCCCTTCGGCGGCGCGGACAATACCAAAGTCGAGCAAAGTGGCTTGTTCTTCCGGGCCGATCATAATGTTGGCCGGTTTGACATCACGGTGGACCAGCCCCCGGCTATGCACCGCGTCCAGCGCGCTGGCTATCTGTTCTATAATCGTTAGGGCCTGCTCGATTGGAACCGGCCCGGCGGCTATCAACTTGCTCAAGGGGTGACCGGGGAGATAAGCCATGGCCAGGTAGTGGTATCCCGCTTCCTCGCCAACCTCGTAGATAGTTACAATGTGGGGATGGTGTAACCCGGCCGCTGCCTGGGCTTCCTGGTGGAAACGCTGGATAAAGGTGGGATCGACGGTAAGTTGGGAGTGCAGAATCTTGAGGGCGATGAGCCGGTTCAGCTCGACGTCGCGGGCCTGGTAAACGGTGGCAAAGCCGCCTCGTCCAATTTCTTTAATGATCTCATATTTGCCTAGCTTGTCCATCCGGCTGCCTCACCTCTTTGTTTCAGCCCCTGCCTCAATTTTAGCACATTAATCCCGAAAATACTACACCAACTCAAGAGGAATCGTCAGATTAAAGAGGGGATGGTATACTAGAATAGGACCTAATTCTTTGGAGTTGAATTTTTGATGAGCATTCCTACCCGGCTACGCCTGTGGACATTTATTGTTATTGCCGTTGTGGTTTACCTGACGCTGCAATTTGGCGTCGGCCTCTATACCGATTATCTGTGGTTTCGGCACCTTAAGGTGGAATCGGTTTTTCTAACCCGCCTGTGGGCGCAGGTTGGCCTGGGGCTGGTGGTCGCTATTCTGGCGATGATTCTGTTCTGGGTCAATGCTTTTATCGCCCGCTGGCAGTCCATCCGCAGCGTCCTCTTTTTTAGCGAAGAAATCCTGGTGGCCCAAAGATTTGTGGCCTGGCTGATCTGGCTGGTGGGTCTGGGCCTGGGCTGGCTGGTCGGCCTGGCGGCTTCGGGGAACTGGCTGCTCTTTTTGCGCTACTGGCAGCAGCAGCCCTTCCATCTGGCCGATCCAATTTTTAATCAGGATGCCGGTTTTTATATCTTTAGTCTACCCGTATACCATTTTATCCAAAGCTGGCTGCTGGTTGGCCTCTTTCTGTCCCTGATCGGAGCGGCGGCTGTTTACGCCCTGGCCCAGCAGAATAACCTGGCCGAGGGCCGGCTGATTATTTTACCCCACGTTAAGCTCCATCTCTCGATTTTAGGGGCCTTTATCTTTCTCACCTTTGCCCTGGGGCACCGGCTGGATATGTTTGACCTGCTGTACTCGGCCCGAGGAGTCGCCTTTGGAGCCAGCTACACCGATATTAACGTCTCATTACCGGCCCTGTGGGTTATGGTGGCTATTGCTTTAGCTGCGGCGGCCGCGCTCTTCCTGAACATCTTTTTGCGGCGGCAGTCGCTTAGCCTGTTGGCTATTTTTATTTGGATTGTGGCGGGAATTATCGGCGGTGGCTTTATACCCGGCTTGGTCCAGCGCTACGCCGTCGAGCCTAATGAGTTGGCTCGCGAATCGCCTTACATCGAGCATAACATTCGCTTCACTAACTTCGCCTACGGCCTCGATAAAATCGAGGAGCGCCCTATCTCCCAGGTGGAACCGCTCACTCAGCAAGCCTTGACCACCGATGAATCTACCCTTAGCAATATCCGCTTGTGGGATTATCGCCCCTTGCAGCTTACCTACCAACAGATCCAGGCGATCCGCCTCTATTATCACTTTGTGGATATTGACGTGGACCGCTACCGGGTTGATGGGCAGATGCGGCAAGTGACCCTATCCACCCGCGAGTTAGATAAGAGCCAGTTGCAGTCGCCGACCTGGGTGACGCAGAAATTGCAGTTTACTCACGGCTACGGCGTGGTGGTCAACCCCATCAACGAGGTTACCTCTGATGGGCTGCCCGTCCTGTGGGTTAAAGACCTGCCGCCCAAGTCCAGCGTGGGCCTGACCGTCACCCGCCCCGAAATTTATTACGGTGAAGCCACCAATGATTACGTTTTTGTCTCAACCCGTGAACGCGAGTTTAACTATCCCAGCGGCGATCAGAATGTTTACGTCGCTTACGAGGGCACGGGGGGAGTTGTGTTGGACAGCTACCTCAAACGCCTGGCTTTTGCCCTGCGCCTGGCCGATATTAATATGTTACTCAGCCAGGATTTCACCGGCAGCAGCCGGGTGATGCTCTACCGCCATATTACCGATCAAGCCCGCCAGATTGCCCCCTTCCTTGAGTTCGACCATGACCCGTATATTGTCATCAGCCCGGATGGCCGGCTTTATTGGATTCAGGACGCCTACACCACCTCGGATCGGTTTCCCTACTCGGAACCTATGGGTGAACTGAACTACATTCGTAATTCGGTCAAGGTAGTCACCGACGCCTACAACGGCAGCGTCACCTTTTACCTGGCCGACCCAACCGACCCCCTGATTCAATCTTACCAGGCTATTTTCCCCGGCCTGTTTACCCCGCTCGACCAGATGCCCGATTGGCTGCGCGCTCACCTGCGTTACCCCGAAGATATGTTCAGCATCCAGACTAATCTATATCGAACCTATCACATGCGAGATGTCAACGTTTTTTATAATAAAGAAGACCTGTGGCAGGTTCCGATCGAAACAATGACCGGCAGCAACCCTCAGGCGATGGAGCCTTACTACGTTATGCTAAACTTACCGGGCGAGTCTCAAGCCGAATTTATCCTGACCATGCCTTTTACGCCCAATAATAAAAACAATCTGGTCGCCTGGTTGGCGGCTCGCACGGATGGCGAATATTACGGCAAGTTAGTTGCCTATCGTTTCCCCAAGCAGGAGTTGGTTTATGGACCGCTCCAAATTGAAGGCCGGATTGATCAGGACCCAGAAATTTCGGCTCAGATTACCCTGTGGGATCAGAGTGGTTCCGAGGTTATCCGGGGTAATCTCCTGGTCTTGCCGATTGATAACTCTCTGCTCTACGTCGAACCGCTCTATCTCCAGGCCCAAAGTGGGCAGATCCCCGAATTAAAGCGGGTTATTCTGGTTTCCGGCGACCGGATTGTGATGAAAGAAACGCTGGCTGCCGGCTTGCTGGCCCTCTTTGGCGAAAGCCAACCTCCGCCAACGGTTGAGACCGGGCCAACTCCCCCCACCGGCGAGGGCGCTGCTGCCCCCACCCCAACCGAAACTCTTGGCGAGGACATCGGCCAGTTAGCCATTTCCGCCTCCAACCACTACGAAGCCGCCCAGGAAGCTCTGCGTAAGGGCGACTGGGCCACTTACGGCGCGGAGTTGGAGAAGATGAAAGCGGCTCTGGATGCGTTAGTCAGGCTAACCCAGCCAAAATCAAACCCTAAATAATCCGACGAGGAGAAAAATATGATAAAACCGTGTCGCTGCGGCTGGTTAGTAGTGATCCTTACGTTCAGCCTGCTGCTGGGCTGCACCGCTCTGGAGTTCAAAGAAACACCGGCTCCCCCGGATGAAAACAAAATTATTCAGGTTGAGGACCTGGATATTGCCACCGGCCAAGTTGTTTATGTGCCGGCTTACTCGGAGATATATTACGCGGCGGATAAAACCTTGGGGTTAGCTATTACCCTGAGTGTGCATAATACCGATTTAAGCCATCCGATCGTGTTAACCTCGGTGCGTTACTATGACGCCCAGGGACAGTTAGTCAGGGAATTCCTGTCACAGCCAAAACAACTGGGGCCGCTGGTTGCTGCCGACTTTTTTGTCGAACAGCACGACGCCAGCGGCGGCATAGGCGCGAATTTTGTTGTGGAGTGGGTGGCCGAGCAGCCGGTTTATGAGCCGGTGGTCGAGGCGGTGATGATCGGTACGATCAGTTCTCAGGGGATTTCGTTTGTCAGCCCTGGCCGGGTTATTTCTCAAAGCGCACCCAATGTAGCCAGGTAATCTTTCAATAACGTTAGAACGTTGAACGTTAGAACGTTAAACATTTTCATCAGTGGGGGCGCGCCATAGACTCGTGAACACGCCTGATCCAAAAGGTGAAATATGCTGCATGAACTTCCATTACTAATCAACATTGCCGCTGCATTGACTGCGGCTTTTATGGGCGGCCTGCTGGCCCGCCGGATCGGGCTGCCGACCATCGTCGGCTACCTGGCGGCAGGGGTGGCCATCGGACCTTTCACGCCGGGCTTTGTCGGCGATGTAGAGACCATCAGCCAACTGGCCGAGCTAGGCGTGATTTTTTTGATGTTCGGGGTTGGGTTACATTTTTCATTAAAGGACTTGTGGACAGTCCGTGATACTGCCATTCCCGGCGCGTTGGGTCAGACGCTCATCGCAACCGGGTTGGGTTTTGGTCTGACCCAACTGTGGGGTTGGTCAATCCAGGCCGGGCTGGTGTTGGGCTTGGCCATCTCCGTTGCCAGCACGGTGGTCCTGCTGCGGGGGTTAATGGACCAGGGGCTGCTCAACACCATCCACGGGCAGGTCGCCGTCGGCTGGCTGGTGCTGGAAGACTTGGCCACGGTCGTCATCCTGGTGCTGATGCCGGCGCTATTTGCCCGGAGCGGCGGCAACCCCTGGCTGACAATCGGTAGCGCCCTGCTCAGTGCAGCCGTTTTTGTCGGGTTGATGCTGTTCGTTGGGTCGCGCTTTGCCCCGTGGCTGCTGACTCGCATTGCCCGCACGCGCTCGCGGGAATTATTCATTCTGACGGTAGTGACCATTGCTCTGGGCACGGCCGTTGGCTCAGCCGAACTGTTTGGTGTTTCGCTGGCCCTGGGAGCGTTCCTGGCCGGGGTCGTCTTGGGCGAGTCTACGGTCAGCCACCAAGTCGGCGCGGAAGTGCTGCCGTTCCGCGAAACCTTTGCCGTGCTGTTCTTTGTCTCAGTCGGCATGCTGGTTAACCTCAATTATCTGTTGGTTAACGCCGGGCATGTGCTGGCTCTCACCGCGCTTATTGTTCTGGGTAAGTTCACCTTTACCGTTATGCTAGGCGTCTTTTTTCCGCGCCCGGCCCGGACAACCCTAGTTGTGGCTGCCGGCCTCAGCCAGATTGGCGAGTTTTCATTCATCGTCGGCCAGGCAGGTGTCACGCTGGGGGTCATGAGCCAGGACCAGTACTCGCTTATCCTGGCGGGCGCGCTCCTGTCTATTATGGTGAACCCCTTGATGTTTCGGGCGATTCCCCATGTCGAAGCTTTCTTGCAGCGTTTCCCGGCTTGGTGGCGGCTGCTCGACCGGCACGGCCCGACGCCCCAACCCCCGGCAGAGAAACTGGCCGATCATGTCGTCATTGTCGGTTATGGGCAGGTCGGCCAGCATATTGTCACCGTTCTGGGTCACCTGAGCGTTCCCCGGCTGATTGTCGAGTTGGACGCTGGGCGGTTGGCCGAGTTCGAGCAGCAGGGAGTTCCGACGCTGTTTGGCGATGCGGCCAATTCTGAAGTGCTGACCTACACCCACCTGGAGCGGGCGCGCGCCCTGGTGGTGACGGTTCCCAACGAGTCCGCCGCAGAAATCATCGTGGCTGCGGCGCACGAAATTGCGCCCAAACTTCCGGTTATCGTTCGCGCGGCCACCCGCTCAGGCGTGGAACGATTGGCCCGGTTGGGCGCGCGAGACGTTATTCACCCGGAGCTGGAAGGCGGGCTGGAGGTGCTGCGGCATACACTGTTGGCCCTGGGCTACCCCATGCTGGAAGTGCAGCAATACGCCGACGCGGTGCGCCACGATCAGTACGATCTGACCGTCTCAACTCATGAGGAACATTGGGTGCTCGACCGCTTGCTAAACACCGTGCGCGGTATGGAAATTGCTTGGGTCTTGCTGGACGAAGCCAGCCCACTGGCAGGTAAAACCCTGGCCCAGGCCAACATCCGTGCCCACACCGAGGCCTCGGTGATTGCCATCCTGCGGGATCAGCATGTGATTGCCAACCCCAAATCGGCCACCGCCCTCCACGCCGGTGATATAGTGGGACTGATTGGCGAACGGGCGCAGATCGAAGCCTCCAGGCGGTTGCTGTCGCCTGACCCCCTCCATATTTAGGAGATGTCATTTCATTGGAGGCGTTGCAAATCTTTTAAGGCTCGATCCCTGAAAGCCCCTGTTGTATCCCAATCAATCACCCGTTGATACTCCACTCTGGCCGAGGCAACCTGCCCGTTATGGGCCAGGAGGCGGGCCAGATAAAAACGCGCGCCGGCCAGATCAGGGTTGAGCGCCAGCGCCCGCTGCAGCGCGGCCTCGCCGCTGCCAGGCGCTCCGGAGAGGAACTGCATTTGGCCCAGCAGTTCATGGGCGGCGGCGTTGTTTTTGTCTTTTTTGATGATCGACTCTACCAACGGGATACCTGCTTCGGCTATCCGGTACCCCCGGTTGGCGTAAAATTGGGCCAATAACAACTGAAAGTGACGGCCATCATCAGCTACCTCGACCGCCTTTTTATAGGCCATCTCCGCTCCAATTAAGCTACCCTGGGCGGCCAGGGTAGCTGCCAATTCCGCATAAATCGCCGCATTTTCCGGGTCTAAGGTGATTGCTTGGCTCAGTAAATCCTCCGCCACGTCTAACACCCCTTTTTGACGCAGATGAAGTCCTTGGAAGTAAAGCGGTAGGGCCGACTGGGGATCGGCCTGCCTGGCTTGATCAAAAATATCCAGCGCCGGGCGGCCTGCCTGAGCGGAAACATAACCTAAAAAAGCCAGGGTTTCCGCATCCCTGGGTTGAGCTTCGTTGGCTATGGTTAAGGCGTGAACAGCCAAAGGCCACATCTCCACTTGGGCCAGCGCAATTCCGGTTGTTTTCGCTGCCTCTCCCTGGGGAGACGCGGCGGTAAAGGGTTTCAAAGCTTTAAGCAGATAATCTCGCCGGGCCAAAAGCTCTCCCGGCGGATGTACTCCTTCAAACAGAACGGGGGCTGCCTCTGCCTGAGCCGTAGGTGTGGCAGGGATTTCGGAAATAATTGCCTGAAGATAATTCCTGGCTTTTAACAGGTCACGAGGAGCAGTGAGCGCGGCCAGATACCACAACGCCTCCGGGTCGGCAGTGTGCACCTGTTGGGCCAAGAAGGCTTTTTCGGCGGCTTCAAAATCAAAAATTGATAGGTAGGTCCGGCCCAGGCCGGTATACACACCGGGTAACTGTGGGTCTACAGCAATCGCCTCTTTCCACAATTTGAACGCCTCTGTTAACCGGTCTTGTTGGTACATCGTTTCGGCCAGGCCGGTCAGGGCCAGGGGATGGCGCGAGTCACGGGCCAGAGCGCGATTGAAGGCGTCTTCGGCTAGCAGCCAGCGATGTTGGACCAGGTAAATTTGTCCCAATTGAACCAGGGGCAGAGGGGTTTCGGGGTAAGCCAAAGCCGCATCTTCCAGGATGGAGATGGCCTCGCTGTAGCGTCGTTCGGCCACCAGCGGCGTGACGCGGGTTAGATAATTTGCCAGCGGAATCACTTGTGGCTCCGGCACACACGACAACCCGGCCAGTAGCCCCAAAAGGAACAATGCCGGCAATTGCCGATGAAATAAATTATGGATCGTGCTTAAAAGTAGTTTCACTATAAGCTGAAATTATAACACAAAGTGCTAATTCAGCTATCACTTCCCAGGCTATTTCTTTACTCGGTTGGTGCGTGGTATAATGTTTATGCTTCCTCATGGTAATTCGCATAGTCAATATACTATTAACAATTGGCTATTCACAATTCACAATTAATTCCTTATAGAGGCTGGCCAATGCCGGGCCG
The DNA here is from genome assembly GCA_964622215.1 of uncultured Caldilineaceae bacterium. GTDB lineage: Bacteria > Chloroflexota > Anaerolineae > 4572-78 > J111 > DSQQ01. The sequence goes on along the minus strand of CAZUNT010000065.1, from coordinate 7,341 downwards.
CAATAAAGAGTCGATCCAGCGCGAGTTAAAAACCCGTTACAGAAACCTCGATGAGTTACTAGAGCGACAAGCCAAATTTGGTATCAATGCGCCGCTTGATCTCATCAATCAAATTCACGACGAACGTGAAGCCATTGCTGCCTTGGAGGAAGAACTTAAGAGTGCAGCAGTGCCCGATGCGCCGGTCACTGCCGGCCCACCTGGGGAGCGGTTGGGGCCGGATTCCTCCATCCAAACCCTGGACGACCGAGATTGGGATAATCTGCTGCGCCGGATCAAAGATGGTAATTGTACCCCCTTCATCGGCCCCGGTGTTGGCGAGGGTTTACTGCCCACCGACCGGGAAATTGCCCAGGCCTGGGCCAGCGAGCACCACTATCCCCTGACTGACTTCGATAACTTGCCCCAGGTGGCTCAATTCCTGTCCATTTCCCGTGATGCGGCCTTTCCCGCCGAAGACATTGCCCGGCGCTGGCAAAATCTCACCGCCAAGCCTAATTTCCGGGAAGCGATCGAACCGCACAGTTTCTTGGCCGGCCTGCCTCTGTCTCTTTACATCACCACCAATTACGATGATTTTTTGTTTCAAGCCCTCAAGTACCGGCTGCGAGAACCCCGGCAAGAGGTGTGCCGCTGGAATAATTATGTCAAAGATGCCCCTTCAGTTTTTGACCCTGGCTCAACCGTCGAGATTAGTCCGGCTAACCCGCTGGTATACCATCTTTTTGGGCATGTCAAAGTGCCCGAGTCGATGGTCTTGACCGAAGACGAGTACCTGGACTTTTTGGTCAACATTTCGCGCGATCAAACTATCATCCCTCGACGGATTCAGAAAGCCCTGGTCAATACGTCACTCCTGTTTCTGGGCTATGATTTGAATGATTGGCGCTTTCGTATCCTGTTCCGGGGGTTGATTGCCTCCCTTGAGCGCAGCCTGCGCCGCACCCGTATTGCCGTGCAGTTGGAGCCGCAGCCGCCCGAACTGGCCGGTATTACCGTCGATCATATTCGTTGGTATTTTGAAGATTACTTGACCCGCGACGACGTGCGGATCTACTGGGGCAGTTGCTCTGACTTTATCAAAGAGTTGAAAGAGCGCTGGGAGAAGTTCAATGAAAGCAGTTGAGCCGGCCCCGCTGGCTGAGCCAAATAATCCTTACGTTGGCCCGCGGCCTTTCGAGCAGCACGAACGGCGTCTTTTCTTCGGGCGCGACTGGGAAGCCGATGAGTTAGTGGCCTTGGTCATCGCCCACCCGGTCACGCTGTTGTACGCCGAGTCGGGCGCGGGTAAAAGTTCGCTGCTCAATGCCCGGATTTTGCCCAAACTTGAAGACGAGGAAGCCTGCGAGGTTTTGCCGGTGGCCCGCGTGCGCGGCGATATTCCTCCCGGTATCCGGACCGAGCAGATTGATAACCTCTACGCTTTTAACACCCTATTGAGATGGACCGAAGAAAGCGCTGTCACCCCCCCCCAATTGGTTAATCTATCCCTGGCCGAATTTCTAAAATCGAGGCCCCATCAGAGCGACCAGGAAGGCGATCCCGCCCTGCGCGTCCTCGTTTTTGACCAGTTTGAGGAATTGTTCACCTTTTACCCGGAGCGCTGGCCGGAGCGAGAGAAGTTTTTTGAGCAGATCAATCAAGCTCTAACCGACGACAGGCTGCTGCGGGTACTTTTGGTCATTCGGGAAGACCACCTGGCCCAGCTTGACCCTTATGCCCAGTTACTACCGGAACAACTGCGCTACCGTTTCCGGCTGGAACGGCTGCGCCGGGCAGCGGCGCTGGCCGCCGTGACCGGCCCATTACAGGAAACCGGCCACTCTTTTGCGCCGGGTGTGGCCGAGAGCCTAGTTGATGAACTGCTCAAGATCAGGGTCGAAGATCGTTCCGGGCAGATCATCGAAGCGCCGGGCGAGTTTATCGAACCGGTGCAGTTACAGGTCGTCTGCCAGAGCTTGTGGAACGAGCTGCCGCCGGAGGTGGCTGAGATTACTCAGAGTCATCTGTTGGCTTTTGGCAATGTAGACCAGGCATTAACCAAATTTTACGAGCAAGCGCTGCAAAACACGGTCCAGCGGCTCCAAGTTTTGCCAAAGTTGCAGCGAGAACAGCCTCAAACCGAACCGGAAACATCTTCGGGTATTCCTTATCAAGGTTTTATGCGCGCCTGGTTCAATTTTCTGGGAGATAAATTTGTTTGGGAAAGCCCTTTCAAACAGAGGCTGTTCCCTGAGTGGCGCCTGCGCAACTGGTTCGAGCGGGAGCTGATCACCCCTGCCAGAACGCGAGGTCTGGTCTATCGGGGCGCCAAGGCGACCGGCGGCGTGCCCAACACGGCGGTTGACCTGTTAGAGGGCCATCACCTCATCCGGGGGGAGCAGCGGGCCGGCGGGCGTTGGTACGAGTTGACCCATGACCGGTTGATCGGACCTATCCAGAAATCCAATGCCAATTGGCGGGCGAAAACCTTAAAACGATTGGGCTTCATCGGGGCCAGCCTGGTGATCCTGATTTGTGCGATCTTATTTGTGGCCACCGGGTTACTGGCCCAACTAACCAACCGCTCGCTGCAAGTGGCTGCTCAAGCCGCTCAAGACTCGTCAAGTAATCAGGCAACGGCAACGGCTGTCCTGGCTCAAGCCGCCGGAACAGCCCAGGCCGCCGAATCAATGGTGGTGCAGGCGGCTGAGGTCCAGGCGACCAGTACCGCCGTAGCCCAGACCATCCGTAAGGATCGGGTTCGCCCGCTCCGGCCGGGTTTAAGCATTGGGGCGGTGGGAACGGAGAATATCGGTACATTGGGCTACTTTGTGGTCGATGAGGCCGGCCAGAAGTATCTCCTCACGACGGTAAACCTGTGGGGCAAGTCCATCTCACTTACAACCCAGGTGACGGTGATGCAGCCCGCCCCCCTGGATGGCGGCCAAATGCCGGCCGACAAGATTGGCGACTCGGTCAGAGCTTTACCCCAGGGAGCGACGATACCGGCCGCCAACAGGGTAGCTTTAGTTGGCCTGGAAGCGGGTATTAATTTGAGAACGGTCATCCCGGAGATTGGCCCGGTTCGAGGCGTCCGCGAACCAGAGTTCAGGATGAGAGTGCGCAAGTTAGGACGCACCACCGGCCTGACCGAAGGTCTCATCACGGCCGTTAACCAGCAAATAAGTATGAGGGTCGAGGATGAGTCAATTCGACTCACCGGGGCGGTGAGAACTTCACTGGCCGCCGCAGGAGGGGATGGGGGCGCTCTGGTGGTAGATGAAGAGGGCTATGCGGTTGGGGTGATTGTGGCTGTATCGAATAAAACTGCTGTTCTGGCTCCTCTCTCCAAGGTGTTAACCGCCTATGGGGTCAAATTACTGACCCCACCCCCTATGAACGAGTCGGCTTACCTGTACGGCCTGAATGATCGGGGTGGTGAAGGTTTGATGATAAAGGACGGCCAGGCCAAAGGCTGGATACTCGTCACGGAGATCATCGGCGCGAACCCCGACGACCAAAGCGGCAGCGATTACACCGACCTGGCTTACCAGGGTTTTGGGGTGGTGGTCCAACTCAAATATGCCGAGGGGCCGGCCGGGGTGATCCCCTTGCCGGGCCAATATCGAAACTTTGCCCGGCGGTCGGCGAATTTCGTGGCTCACTCCTCCGGCGCAAATATCTGGATTGTCGGCTCCGAGATGAACGCCGAACGCAGCCGGCCACGACCACCGGACGGCAACCAGGGGGAACCTATCACCCCGCGCCGGTACGCCGATTGTTACCAACTGGTCCGTGAGGCTATCCACGCCGTGCCCGACCACGACAAAGACCAGGTTCTGGTCGGTCCCATCGCCCCGTGGAACGGCCAGACCCCCTATGAGGCCGACCCACGAGTGGCCTATCCGGCCAATAAAATCCCGGGCGGGGCGCCTGATTATCCCTACTACAGCTTTTACGGCGATTTTATCGTTTACCTGGGCGATATTTTGCGGGCGCTTGGCCCCGGCAATGTAGATGGCCTTGCACTCCACGCTTTTTCGCACGGCTATGACCCCAACCTGATCTTTGACGAAGCCAAAATGGAGCCGCCCTTTGGACAATATTACTATCATTTCCGGACCTACCGGGACCAGATGAACGCCATCCCCCCGGAGTTTCGTAACCTGCCCGTCTATCTGACCGAGATCCACGGCGGCCGGAACCCCGACGACAGCACCTGGCCTGATGTCAACAGCGGCTGGGTAAAAAATGCCTACCAGGAGATCGACGACTGGAATAACGCCGGCAATCAGCCCATCCGGGCCGTATTCCTCTACCGTTGGTCCAAAGTCGACGATTGGTCCATCGAGGACAAATTTAATGTGCAGCAGGATTTCCGCGAAGCCGTGGCCCGCAATTATCGTTGGCAGCCCGCCGAGAAATGACGACTCAAAGAAAATTCTACCTCTTCCGGCCCTCTACCTGGGCCTTTATCCGGGCAGCCCGGCGCACCCCCGGCTTTTCCTGGTTTGACTGGCTGCACGGCTATATTTACATGCGCTGGATATATTTTTACATTGGCGTCGGCGTTGGGACGCATCCTTTGGCCCGCTGGTTAGGACCACTGCTGTGGAAATGGCTGCACCTGTTTTACCTGCGCCCAGCCGAGGCTGCCGGATCCAAGTCTGTCACCTTTGCCGACACCTATCACGGCAAGGTGGTAACTCTCCCGGCCGCCCGGCAGTTAATCACCATCAACCGCGCTATCGATTTGCCCAACCTGGAGCAGGTTATTCCTTATGCCCGCGCCCGCGACCTGGTGCTGCGCTATCCAAACCAGATTGTCGTGCTCAAATGCCCCTGCCGGGCCGCCCGGCCCAACCCCTGCCAGCCGTTGGACGTTTGCCTCATCGTCGGCGACCCTTTTGCCAGTTTTGCAACCGAGCACCATCCTACCCGCGCCCGCCGAATTACAACTGAGGAAGCCGTGACCATCCTGGAGGCCGAACACAAGCGCGGCCACGTTCACCACGCCTTTTTCAAAGACGCCATGCTGGGCCGCTTTTACGCCATCTGCAACTGCTGCGCCTGCTGCTGCGGGGCGATGCAGGGCTGGCACAACGGTATCCCCATGCTGGCCTCCTCCGGTTACGTCAGCCTGGTGGATGAGACCCTCTGCCAGGGCTGCGGAACCTGTATCAATTTCTGCCAGTTTGAGGCGTTAAGCTTGCCGGACGGGGTGGCAGTAGTGAACACGACCCGCTGTATGGGCTGCGGGGTATGTGTTTCTCACTGCCCGGAGGCCGCGCTGTCACTCCGACGCGAGCCGTCTCGGGGTATCCCTCTGGAGTTGGACGAACTGCTGCTAAAATAGTTAAGACCGCCAACCCCACCGCAAAGTACCCAATAGCTTTCTTTTCGGCGGTCAGTGGTCAGCGGTCGGCGGTCGCTTAGAGATAAGCCAGGCTCTCGCGCACGCTGATCTGGGTGGCGTTGTGAGCCGGGAACCAACTGGCAATCACGGCCAGAATCGTCACGATAACCAGCCAGTAGAGGGGGCCGGTGAGGGTGTAATTGAAGACGATATCGTTGTCGGCGACTTCGCTTAAAACTTGGGTAAAGCCATAGCCGGCCGGAATACTCAACCCCACCGCGATAAGCCAACTCAGCCAGGCCAACAGCACTCCCTCGCCGATAAACATGCCGGCAATCGCGGTCGACGAAGCGCCAATGGCCCGCATCACCCCGATTTCGCGCCGCCGTTCCAGCACGTTAAGGGAGAGGATGCCGCTCAAGGCCACACCGCCCACCAGCCCAATGAGAACGGCCATGGCCCCAAGCACGGCAATGATGGCCGTGAAGTTGTTCATGATCAAATCAACGATTTGGGCGGCTGTGTCCCGGCCAAAAAAGACACCCTGGTCGTCCAGTTTAAATTTGCGCTGCTCATAATATTGTTGCAACGTTTGAGCCATGTCCGTTTCACCGGTGGCATCCGTGCGGATCGTTTGAATCCAGATGGTACTGGCCCGGTTAAAACTGCGAATTTCGCGCAGTTGGGCGTCACGCGGGGCATAAGCCGAGCGGACGAGCACAGGATCGAGGAACAAACCGACCACCTGCCATTCTGATTTACCATACGGGCCATGATCAAAGATTACCCGGTCGCCCACCTTGACGCCGGCCTTTTTAGCCAGCCGTTGGTTGAGCGCCACCGCGTAAGTATCGTCTGGTTGCAGCCAGCGTCCGGCCTCGATCTGAGGACTGTATAGATGGGTTGGCAGCGGCACGCCAAATAACTGCACGGTCTGGTTATCATTCCCTTCAGGCTGATTGGCCAGCCACATTTTGGGCGAGGACAGGCCCCACATTTCCACCGCTTTGACCCCTGGCTGGGCCAGAGTAAGCGCTTCGATTTGCTCGATCCGTTCCGGCTGTTCAAATTTAAAGGCCACGTTGAAGCGCAGAATTGAAAATAAAAGATCGCCAAAGGTATAAGTGGCCGACTCCTGAGTGCTGACAACCATCATAAAAATTGCGCCACTGGCCACCAGCGTGGCTTGGGTTAGCAGCACGCGCCACTTGTTACGAAATGTATTACTGATCGTTAGTAAGACCAGGCGCGGCAAGCGTCGCACTCTGGCCAGCAGCCGTTCCAGGAGTCCGGCCGTTGCGGTTAAACCATAGGTGCTGATCGCTTCGCGTACAGTAATCCGCATAGCCAACCAGATTGGCCCTAATGAAGCGATAATAGGGGCGATCAAGGTTATGGCTAACTGGGCCAGCAGAGCCGGCGGAGAGATACTGAAGGGTCCGGGCGTGATGTTAAAAACATTGATAAAAAAAACATACAGGCCATAAGCGCCTATCACGCCTAGCGGAGCCGCTACCACAAAGGCTAATAGGCCGTAAATCAAAATGTGGGTCAGATAAATACCCAAAATTTGACTGCTTCTTGCGCCAACGGCTTTCATTACCCCAATTTGACTGACCTGCTGGCTGACCACGGCGTTAATCGTGTTGTAGACCAACAGCAAGCCCAAAAGCAAGGCCAGGGTGGCCATGGCCCCCAGAATAAAAAAGAGACCATCCAGGGTTGCCTGTAAATAGTAGATGGCGGGATCGGCCACACGGCGGGGTTGATCGACCGGCGGGGCCGCGCCGGTGACCTCGATATCCTGTTTTTCCAGGCGGCGCTGCATCCGGTCGGCCATGTCCATAACCGTCTTTTCATCGTAAACCGGCGCGCCGGCCAGAATCCGGTTGAAATCGCGGCTGCCGGTCAACTCGCCTAGGCGCTCCCGGGTGGTATAGAATTGGGCATTACCGCCAAAACCGGGCGGCAAGGCGGTTAAAATTGCTACCACCCCGCCCAGT
>CAZUNT010000064.1:0-33257 GCA_964622215.1 uncultured Caldilineaceae bacterium | reverse complement strand
TAATTACGTCAGGAATTGACGTATACTTGTTGTAGTATAAACTTGTAGATCGTTGATGACGATCGAGGAAGAAGAGCATGTCAAACACGGCTACCCGCTTGATTACCCTCATCATGCTGCTCCAGCGCCAGCCCAACCAGAATGCCACCCAACTGGCCCAAACGCTCGATGTTTCCGTGCGGACCATCCAGCGTTACATTACCATGCTGGATGAAATGGGTATTCCCATCTATGCCGAACGTGGGCCTTATGGGGGCTATGCCCTGGTCCGTGGCTACAAAATGCCCCCCTTGATTTTTACGCCTGAGGAAGCGGTTGCTGTTTACCTGGGAACCACTTTTGTTGAAGAGGTCTGGGATCGTTTGTACCAGGAGGCGGCGCGGGGAGCGTTGGCCAAGTTAGATAACGTTTTGCCCGACGAACAGCGGCGCGAAGTGGCCTGGGCACGCCGGACTTTGGTGGCTACCGGCATGCACCGGGCCGACCCCAAGCACTCCGCCCCTCACCTGGAAAAACTCCGAGATGCTATTCACGAACGGCGGCGGGTCAGGATGGTCTACCGGGGCCGAAGCCAGCCGGAATCCTTGCAGCGTGATCTCGACCCTTACGCGCTAGTGCATGGCTGGGGCTGGCGCTACTGCATTGGCTACTGCCACTTACGCGGAGCCATCCGTTCTTTCCGGGTGGATCGTATTCTTGATCTGGCCTTACTGGACCAGACTTTTGAGCTGCCGGTCAGTTTTAATCTCCAGGCTTACCTGGCGACGGAACCTACTTTTCAACCTCAGGTGCAGGTACGGCTGCGCTTCTCGCCAGAGTCGGCCCTTCTCGCCTTCGACAACCGGGCTTATTGGAGTACCCTGGAGGAGCAGCCGGATGGCTCGGTTGTTGTCACTTTTGCCACGCCTGACCTGGAGTGGGCTGCCAGCATTGTTCTCAGTTATAGCTCTCTGGCAGTGGTGTTGGAACCGCCGGAACTGCGCGAGTTGGTGCGAGAGCGGGCCAGCGCCATCGCCGCTCAGTATGAGGATGAGGATTTATGCAAAATTGGCTAAAGCGATTGAATGGTGATCCGCTGCCCTGGTTACTCGATCCAGAAAACCCATCCATTCGTTACTGGACGCTGGTGGACCTGCTGGATCGGCCTGGGAGTGATCCCGAAGTGCAGCAAACCAGGCTAGCCATCGCCCGGCAGCCGTTGGTGCAGGAGTTGTTCGCTCTTCAGCACCCCGCAGGCTATTGGGGCGACGATGAGACGAAGCCATATACTGCCCAGGGAGCAGTGACCGTGTTAAGCCTGTTACACCTCCTGGGCGTCACGCCCGATCAGCGTACAGCCGCCGGTTGCGATTCGTTGCTGCGCTTCTGCCAACACGAAAGCGGCGGCTTTTCCTTAACAAAGAAACAACGGAGTGGGATTTTTCCCTGCACTACAGGTGAGCACCTCCCCTTTTTGGTTTACTTTGGTTTAGGAGATGACCCCCGGGTGCGGGCTGCTTTCACTTTCCTCATCGAGGATATGTCAACCGATAACGCCCTCGTTTGTGGACGTTACCAGCATCGAGAGTGCTGGTGGGGCGCTGTCGCTGCGCTTAATGGCCTGGCTGTGCTTCCGGCCGATATGCGGTCAGAGCGGTCGCGGCGAGTGGTGGAGCGGCTGGCTAACGCGCTCCTGGAGGCTCCCTATGATTTTGAAGGTGAGCACAAACGCTGGCTTACTTTCGGCGTGCCTCGCGCCTGGGATTTGCTTAGTGCGCTCAAGGCTCTGGCTGTTCATGGTTACACCCATGATCCCCATTTTGGGCGCTTGCTGGAACTATTGTTGAGCCGCCAGGATGATTACGGGCGGTGGGTCTGTGGTTCTGTCTCGCGCACCTGGCCCCTGGAGAAACGCAACCGGCCAAGCAAGTGGATAACATTGGATGCCCTGCGGGTGCTCAAGTCTGTGGGGTTGAGTTAAAAATTGTACAGTAGTACAAAAGCAAGGAGAAATATATGCCAAGACCAACCACCAAAAACCAACTGTTGACCGAAATGCAAAAAGAGCATGACGCCCTGGAAACATTCTTAAACACCTTGACACCCGAACAGATGACTCGCCCCAGTGTGACGTTGCAGCGGTCTGTCAAAGATGTGCTGATGCACTTGTTCGATTGGGAGCAAATGTGCCTGGGCTGGTACCAGGCCGGCCTTCGCGGCGAAAGCCCCCCGCTTCCTGCCGAGGGCTTCAAGTGGAACCAAATCCCGGCCTTGAATGAGCAGCTCTATCAGAAGCATCGTGACCAACCCCTCGCTGAAGCAATGCAGGCTTTTCGAGCCTCTTATCGGCAAATACGAGAGACGCTGCAAGCGATAACCGAAGAAGATTTGTTTACTCCAGGCCGTTATGCCTGGACCAAAAAGCTGGCCCTAGCCGCCTATTTCATCTCTGCGACCAGCAGTCACTACGTGTGGGCCAGAAAAGAAGTTAAAAAATGCCTGAAGGGCTAGAGGATAAGATATTACTGAAACCGTATACCGGAACGGTTCCATCCTGCGGTGTATTTTGTGGCGGCTGCCCCAATTACACCCGGTGCAAAAAACCGTGCCTCGGAGCTTCAAAGATAGACCGGTGTCAAAAGTGCCGCTTTCACTTGTGCTGTGTAGAAAAAGGGATAGAGCACTGTTTTGAATGTGAAGTGTTCCCTTGTAAAAGGTTCAAAGGATTTGCCAGGTCCTGGCAAAAATATGGCCAAAACTTCATTGCCAACCAGTTGCTCCTCAAGGAAGTAGGCCAAGAGGAATTCCTGGCCAGGTGGAACGCCAAAATCACACCTGGCGACAGGGAGTAAAACAATGAGTAAAAAAGTCGTAACTACTCAGCCCTACCCCCACGACCGCCGACGGCTGACCGCTGACCGCCGAAAAGACAGGGTACAGGGCGAATTATGGCGGTCGGCAGTCCCCCAAGGGGAGGCGAGACGCTCTCTGCGGTCTGCGGTCAGGAATACTCAATTTGGGGTAGCCTGAGTAGTAACCTATCATCTAAATAAACAGGAGAAAAATATTTATGGAACCCAAAATTGTTCAAAAACCAGCCTTCAGTGTCGTCGGGAAAAAATATCACGGCAATAACGCCAACAATGAAGTTTTTCATTTATGGAATGAAAGTGGCGCATGGATGGGGAAAATTGCGCATGTGGCCAATCACAATGTGGCCTACGGGGTGATGGGCAACTATGATGAGCAGAGCCAGGAATTCGACTACCTGGCCGGGGTGGAGGTAAACAATGGAGAGGACCAGCCCGAAGGTCTAACCAGTTGGGCCGTGCCGGATCAAACCTACGCCGTCTTCACCTGTACTTTGCCGACTATTATGGAGGCTTACCAGCACATCCTCCAGACCTGGCTGCCGCAGTCCGGTTATCAACACGCCGGCGGCCCGGAATTTGAACTGTATGACGAGCAGTTCAGCCCCGAAAACCCGGCCTCGCTGATGTATATCTATATCCCCATCGTTCAATGTGTGGGGGCGTAAAAGGGTTTAAGGAAGACACGATCCTAATTTCAACTGATCGCCGTTGCTTTTGAGGCCCTCCTCGTAAATAGCCCTTCTGGAGTGCAGAATTAATTCTGCACTCCAGATTTTTATCATCGGTGGTGTGCGTTAGCTCGTGATGACTCCTATCGATTTACGACCCGATACAACCAACTCGAACGCAGTTCAATTGCCTCTTCCGCGCACATCTCGTGGCAGCAGTAACAGCGAATACAGCTTTTAGCGTCGATCTGAGCCTGACCGTTTAGGGTGATCGCTCCCACCGGGCAGGCCTGGAAACAGGAGCCACAAGCGATACATTTTTCGGCGATAACGTGAGGCTGCAATGATTTCGCCTCTTTGAACACCGGGGTTAGCCAATTGGGTGTCCCCAACCCGGAACCGGTCTGCAGCGTCGAGGGCAGCTTGTAACCGGGGACGCGCAAATCAGACACAGATGCACCGATCAGCTCCACCTGTTCCAACTGGTGCGGATAAAGCTGCTGCTGTTCAGCCGCCAGCAGAACCGGGTTTAGGGTACGGTCAAGGCCCATGATTTCGCCGGCCACGACGTCGAGGGCCAGGGGGTTTTGAGCTGCCAGCAGCCAACCTACCCGGCGAGGCGTGCCGGTATGCGGCCCGTCGCCTTCCATGCCGACCACCGCATCCATAATTGAAAGACGGGGCGACACGTAGGTAGCCAGGTCGAGGAGCATCTGGGCGAAGCGACCTGTTTCGTGCAGTTTGGCGTGATAGCCCGGTTTGATCAGCCCTGGAATGACCCCGAAGTTATTTTTTACCGCCCCGGTCATGCTCATAAAGGTGTGTGTTTTTAACTTGCAGAGATTAAACACACCGTCTGCCTGAAGCACCGGGGTGATGACCTCGAAGCGTTTAATCAAGTGTCCCTGTGGAAACGAAACAGCCTGATAGGTGGTGTCTCGATTAAGGGCAATTCCGGCGGCCTGGGCTGCTTGATCCATTCCACTGGTTTGATAGAGGCGGTTTAACGTATTTTGGTTATACGGCAAGCCGGAGCCGGGGCTGTCGGCGATAAGTGGATTAGCCCCCTCTTTTTTGACCAGACGGCCTACGGCCGTCACCAGTGCCGGGTGCGTGGTGACCGCTTTTTCGGGGGCAGCCGCTTGCAGCAGGTTGACCTTGAGCACAATATTCTCGCCTGCTGCCACAAATTGGCCCACCCCGCCCAACCCGGCCATTAATTCAGCTATTTTTGTTTCAACCTGGTCGTAGTCCATACATCTGATCAGGTAAACCTTGTTATTCATTACTTGCTCCCATAGTGAATTTTCAATTTTAGGTAGTCCCGGCCGGGCCTAGACCGTGCAATACCATCGCTAACATGGCCTCAAAGATTCGTTCCGGGGGCATCGTGGCGTCGGTTACCTGAAAGTAAGTGTTCAGGTAGGGCAACATGAGCGGATCGGCGACGGCAATCACCATGGCGTTGACCACGCGGGCAGCAGCTTCCACATCCACCTCGGCCCGAATTTCACCCCGGGCGGCGGCCTGCGCCATGATGTCTTGGGCCATTTCTCGTAAGGCGGTGGCAATGGGACGAACCACACTTTCGGCCAATTCCGGGTCACCGTGGTAGGCAGCCCGGGCAAAGAAACGGACAAAGCCGGCCTGTTCTTGACTCCACTCCAACCCACCCTTTAAGTAAGCCATCAGCGCCTCCGACAAAGGTAATGCCGCTAAATAAGGCCGAAAGCTGTTGAACGAGTCAACCACCGATTGTACCACCAGAGTCACCGTAAAATCCATCAAGCCGGCCCGGCTGCCAAAATACTGGTAAAGCGAGCCAATAGATACCCCGGCCCGCTCGGCCACCCGTTTAATGTTCAAATCGGCCGGCCCCATCTCGGCCGCTTCGGCCAAAATAGCATTGATAACGGCTTGCTGCCGTTCCGGGTCCAGCCGGCGGAAGGTCCGAGTCACCAGCCCTTGCTGCTCTAATTGTAAAACACGGCGATAGATTTCTGTCCAATCAGATTGAAACATGTTGTTATGAACCCTTAGTTCATATTATATGATTAATCAGTTCGTGTGTCAAGCGGTTCAATTCGCAAAGATTCATCAGCCAAGCCGTCTCCTTTTTCTTGACAAAGAAAACGTTTTCTGTTACAATGACCTCAAACAGAAAACGTTTTCTGTTTGCTTCTCCAGCGAGGAAGCCCGTTATGCCTGTTACTTTAGAAGAAATTGCCAAAGCGACCGGCTTTTCTATCCCCACAGTTTCTCGAGCGCTCACCAATAGCAATTACCCAGTCAACTCGGTTACCCGCCAGCGGATCATAGAAGCAGCTCAGGCAATGGGCTACAAACCGAATTTATCGGCGCGCAGCTTACGAACCGAGCAGACTAATATCATTGGCCTTATCGTTGATGATCTGTTAAGCCCTTTTGTTCCTCCCATTGTACGCGGCATCCAGGATTATCTAAAGGATTTTGAGTATCTAAGTTTAATTGTTAACTGTGAATGGGATCCTGAGTTAGAACAGGATGCCATCAAAACCCTGGTGAGTCGTCCCGTAGATGGCATCGTTTTTGTGGAATACTCGCATCTGGCGGTCAATGAAGTTCTGGAACGATCGCATAAACCCTACGTGTTTGTGCATCGTCTGTTTGGCTCACCGGTCAAAAATTCCGTTGTTCCCGATGATTATTACGGGGCCAGCCTGGCGGTCAAACATCTGGTCGCTCTGGGCCATCGGCGGATTGCTTACATTAATGGACCGGAGGGTTGGCATTCAGCCCAAAGGCGATTGGTTGGATACAAAGGCGAACTGGCGGCCCAGGGACTTAATTTTGATCCCACACTGGTTCAGCCAGGCGATTGGGAACTTGAAGGCGGTTACAAGGCCGCCAAAAACTTATTAAGTTTGGCCGAACTGCCAATAGCTATTTTTGCGGCCAATGATCTCATGGCGTTAGGTGCGATCTATGCCATTCAGGACGCGGGCTTGAAAGTACCTGAAGATATAGCTGTGGTTGGTTATGATAATCGAGACTTTACCAAGATTGTTCGTCCGAAAATAACTACGGTCAGTATGCCCATTTATGAAATGGGGCGAGCGGCAGCAGAATTGTTGCTCAAACAGATAACGGAAGGTCAAGCCAAGGCCGATGAAATAAAAATCAGGGGCCAGTTATTTGTCAGGGAAACATGCGGAGCTGATGAGGCGCAAAGAACGCAAGATGAACTGAATAGAGCGACTGTGCCGATCAGGATACTGTTGAATAGACAACCGGAAAGTTAAGGTGACTTCATCAATCGCTCAGTTTTCTCCACGAGCGATTGACTACCATTGGCGAGTAACAAACAGGGAGGGAAAAATGAGGATTCGAGCTTCACCATAAAACTGTAATTTAGCTTGCCAGTTTGGTCTATTAGAAAATAGGGAGATACTCGCTGATTTGGCCGTCTGCCGAGCATCTCCCTAAGGGAACATAGCCCTCAGCGTATCCCCGCTAAACTGTACGAGGATACTCTGTTTGCTATTTGTTATTATTTTACCAAAGTAAGTACAAATAACAACTTTTGATGAATCCCTACTGCGGGCAATGAAAGCCCTAAATCCAAAGGAGGAAAAAGAAAATGTCTTATAAAAAACTTTCCCGTCGTGAATTTGTCCGGATAGCCGGGTTGACCGCTACCGGAGCCTTACTGGGAGCTTGCGGCACAGCTTCCACGCCAGCGGCTGAACAACCGGCTACTCAAGCCCCGGCTCAAGCGGCAGCTACGGCAACTCCGGTTCCGGCTGCTACCGCAGCCCCGGCCGTCGTCGGTAACCGCAAAGTCAGGATAGCGGTGGGTGGTTGGGCCGAACAGAATATGAAGGACCTGCTGGCTAAAACTGATTTCACCAAGCAGACCGGGATTGACGTCGAGGTGGTCCTCAGAACGGATACCAAGGAAACCGAACTGACCCGCCTGGCCGGCGCAGTTCAGGCCGGAACCAGCCCCTATGATGTGATTGATTTTGAAGATGAGTTGACTACCTCGTTCTCGCAGGCCGGCTACGTGCTGGGTTTGGATGATTTGCTGCCTGCTGATTTCTGGGATGATTTTTCCCCGGCGATGAAAGCCTACAGCGATGTGTGGAGCGCCAACAAAGGCGAAACATTCCGCATCATCCACAACTGGGAGATGCCTTACTGGTGGTATCGAAAAGATTGGTTTGACCAGAAAGGTGTCGCCGTCCCCACTACCTGGGATGAAGTTCGGGAAATGGGTAAAGCCTTCACGGATGAAGGCAAGGGCGTGTGGGCCTCGGAGGATGGGTTGATTAAAGGGGCCTTTTTGAATGTTTATCTGGCCTGGATGACCCTACAGGCCGGCGGTAACCCGTTTGACGTGGATGAAAAGTACAAAATGACCCTTGAACATATCCACGATCTGATGTACAAGGACAAGGTACTCAATCCCGCCTCGCTGCAAAAGGATTATAACCAGCAAAATGGAGATTATATCGCCGACAAGGTGGCCTTTATGCGGCAGTGGCCTTTCTTCGGCGACGTGGCCCGCAGTGACGACAACAAGGCTTGGTTCAGTGAAGACAAAGTAGCGGTCGCCTTACCGCCGGCCGGGCCGGGCGGCAAAGGAGGTTCCACCTATGCGGCGGCTTGGGGGTTTGGCATCATCAAAACATCCCCCAACCTGGAAGAAGCCAAGGAACTTTTAAAGTTCCTGGTCTCTAAAGAAGTGGCGGTAGAGGCGGTAAAAGTTGGTTTCTGGTTCTTGAACGCCCGCAAATCTGTCCTGGCGGCGGCCCCCCAGGATAGCTGGCTGGTCAAGCAGTTGAAGATGTATACCGATGCCGGCGTTATTGGCGTGCGCCCCCATCACCCCCGTTTTGTGGAAGCGCTGACCATTCTCGAAGATACGGCCTCGGCTTTCCTCACCGATCAGGTTAAGCTCGACGAGTCTTTGAAACAAGCCAAAGAGCAGTTGGCTAAACTCTAATTTAGTTGGAAACGGAGTCCAAAGCTTGCTTTGGCCTTTCCAAACCAAGGTTTGGACTCCTAATTTTTAATTGCCGACTTATTTAGAACACACCCAAACGAGATGCTTGCAAGTGCATCGCCATCTGAGCCATTACTTGATAAGCGTGAAAAGGAGACGCGCTATGCCAGAGGTTTATGCCCGAAATGATGCGCGCCTAAAAGACAAACTTTTTCCATCGGCTTTATCCCGAGCCACCCGGCGACGGTATGTGCTCTTTATACTGCTGGTGGCTCCAGCTTTTTTGCTGCGCCTCTCCACCGCTGCCTCACCCATTTTACAGACTATCTATTTAAGCTTTACAAACCTCAGCGTGCTAAAAGGCACTAATGAGTTTGTCGGCATACAAAATTATTGGGACATGGTCAATGATTACTCTGTTCAGGGCGCCATTACCTTCACCATCATCTATGTCCTGGCTTCAGGGGTGCTTCAACTGATGGTGGGGATGCTCATTGCCCTGCTGCTCAATGCTACTTTCTCGGGGCGAGGTTTTGCTCGGACTATTAATCTTATTCCCTGGGCTATTCCCACTATCGTCGCCGGGTATGTCTTCCGTTGGCTGCTGGATGACCAGTTTGGGATGATCCCTCACTGGGTCTATTTAGTGAGTGGGGAGCGGATGGTCACTTTTATTTCCCCCACCGGAGCCAGGCTGGCCGTGATTTTGGTAAACGTCTGGAAGGATGCTCCGTTTATCGCCGTTGTTTTTCTGGCCGGTCTGCAAGGTATCCCCCTGGATGTTTACGATGCCGCCAGGGTGGATGGGGCCAACGCCTGGCAGCGTTTCTGGGGCATCACCATGCCCCTGGTGATGCCGCTGGTGATTACGATTGGCTTATTCCGGCTGGTTTGGTCGCTGGCCAGTTTTGACCTGGTTTACGGCTTGACCTTTGGCGGGCCGGGTGTGGCAACCTCTGTCTTAGCCTTAAAGATTTTCCAGGAAGGTATCCTCTTCTTTAAGTACGGTTTTGCCTCAGCCCTGAGCGTGGTGCTGCTTTTTTTTGTGGCCATTATCGGCCTGGTTGGGTTGATCCTATTCCGGCGAACTGAAGTGACTTATTGAGGGAGTAATGAACTATGGTTAAATCACAAGCAATAGAAAGGTCCTGGAGTGGCGCCTTCAAAAAGAGACAATCTATCGCTATCTACATTTACTTCATCCTATTCAGTCTGATTATCTTGTTGCCGGTCTACTGGATGCTAAGATCGGCCCTGGCCAGCCCGACTGATCTCAATAAAGTCCCGCCGGTTTATTTTCCAGCTCCAACCCTGCAAAACTTCCAAACCTTAATCGAGCAGGTGCCTTTTTTTGAATATGTCTACAACTCGCTGATCTTTGCCGTGGCGACCACCCTGGTTACGCTGGTGGTCAGCTATATGGCCGCTTATGCCTTTGCCCGGCTGCAATTTCCCGGTAGTGGCTTCCTATTGTGGATTTTGGTCCTGTCGATGGCCTTGCCGGATGTGGGCACCATTGTGCCGCTGTATCGGATGCTGGCCAGTTTGAAGCTTTTGGATACCATTGCCGGTTTAACCCTGGTACTCAGTAGCACCTTGACCCCGTTTACGGTGTGGGTGCTGGTTTCGTTCATCAAGCAAGTGCCTTATGAAATTGAAGAAGCGGCCATTATTGATGGCGCGTCCCTTCCCCAAATATTCTGGTGGATTTTGCTGCCGGTCACCGCGCCGGGATTGGTGACGATGGGCTTGATTAATTTTATCAATGCCTGGAACAACTTACTCTATCCACTCTCTTTTTCCGTCTCTCCTGGTTCAAAACCTTTAAGTGTAGCGATCACCGAGGTTTTTGCCGGGTATTCCCCCTGGGGTAAACCCTGGGAATTAATTATGGCGGTGGGAGTCACGATGGTGATACCGGTGGTCATTCTGGTTCTATTCTCCCAAAAAGCTATTGTCCGTGGCTTGACCGGGGGAGCACTTAAATAATTGTGAATAATGAATTGTGAAGGATTAATTGTTAATGAAGGATTGCCTATCAGGCGTTCACAATTGACAATTCACAATTCACAATTTTCGAGGAGTTATCCATGTCTTTTAACTCAATCTCACAGCATAAAGATATCTACTATCCCTACGCCCGCTGGCGTATGCTCCCGCTTGAGGCGGTTTCCTTAACCGGCGGTTTCTGGTCGCAGCGGCAGGAAACTAACCGGCGGGTCACGTTGCGACATGGTTATGAGATGCTTGAACAGGCCGGGAATTTCCATAATTTCCGGGTGGCGGCCGGCCTGGTGGAAGGCCAATACCGAGGGCGAGAGTTCCTGGATTCGGATGTTTACAAGTGGCTTGAAGCCGTCGCTTACGAATTGCACCTTCACCCTAACGACGAATTGCAAAAGCTGGCCGATGGGGTGATTGATTTGGTTGGGGCGGCGCAGCAATCCGATGGTTATCTCAATACCTATTTTCAGATTGCCAGACCGGGCGATCGTTGGACCGACCTGGATTTTGGGCACGAGTTGTACTGCGCCGGGCATCTTTTCCAGGCGGCGGCGGCCTACTATCGCGCCACGTTTACCACCTCCCTGTTAGCTATCGCCACCCGTTTTGCCGATTTGCTTGGCGCTACCTTTGGCCCGGATAAACGGCAGGGCACATGCGGACACCCCGAAATCGAAATGGCTCTGGTAGAGTTATATCGAGTAACCCACCGGCCCGCTTACCTGGAGCTGGCTAAATTCTTTATCGGCCAGCGGGGCAAAGGGGTGATGCGCGGCTTGGGCTGGGCCAAGGCCGAGTATCACCAGGACCGGGTGCCGGTGCGGCAGGCCGGCGAGGTAGAGGGGCATGCCGTCCGGGCCATGTATCTCAACGCGGGGGTTACAGACCTTTACCTGGAAACAGGCGAACAAGCTTTGTTGGCAGCTATGGAGCGCCAATGGCAAGATCTGGTTGGAACCAAACTGCACCTCACCGGTGGCCTGGGCGCTCGTTATGAGGGTGAATCCTTTGGCGACCCCTACGAGTTGCCGGCGGACCGTTGCTACTGTGAAACCTGCGCCGCCATTGGCAGCATCATGTGGAACTGGCGCATGTTGCTGGTCACAGGCCAAGGACAGTTTGCCGACTTGATCGAACAAACGCTTTACAACGGTTTTTTGAGTGGTTTGGCCCTGGATGGCCGGCATTTCTTCTACATGAACCCCCTGCTCAGCCGGGGCGGCTATGAGCGGCAGGGGTGGAACGAAGTAGCTTGCTGCCCACCCAACATTATGCGTTTGTTGGCCTCGTTGGGGCAGTATCTTGCCAGCAAGGATGACACCGGGGTGCAGATTCATCTCTATGACTCGGCGCTCGTTACGACCGAATTGACCTCAGGCCGGTCCATAACCCTGGCCTTACAAACTAACTACCCCTGGCAAGGGCAGGTGAAATTGACCATTCAAAAAACTGATGGCTCAACCTGGCAATTGCAACTCCGAGTTCCCGGTTGGTGTCCAAAGACGCAGATTTCCGTTAATGGACAGCCAGTCGAGCAACAAGTGATTGAAAATGGTTACCTGGTGCTGGAGCGAGTATGGCAGCCGGGTGATGAAGTTGAGTTAGACCTGACCATGCCACCCACCCTGGTTAGAGCGCACCCCCGGGTTGATGCTGTTCGTGACAGTGTGGCTATTCAACGCGGACCGCTGATTTATTGCCTGGAGGCTGTTGATCAGCCCCAGCTTAACCTGCTGGACCTTCAACTTGATGAGACGGCGGCCCTGGAAACCGTTTGGCGAGAAGATTTATTGCCGGAGGGCGTCGTCGTGATCCGAGCAAATGGCTACGTGCTTGAGGAGGATGACTGGCAGGGCCGCCTTTACCGGCCCTTGAAGAGTAAACTGGGGATGTCCCGTCAACCGGTACAGCTTATCGCCCTCCCCTATTATGCTTGGGCCAATCGTGGTGCGAACGCGATGCGGGTCTGGATTCCCCGGGCCAGGATGGAGACTGATCTCCCAGATTAACCCGTAACTCTTATTGCCCCTGGCAGAGCAATCCCTTTTTTAAGTATCCAGCACGAACCGCACTTTACGACCCAACGCCGTTGGATTGAAGGGCTTTTGGAGGAAGGCATCCCCTGGCTCTATCGCGCCGTGATCCGTAATAGTTTCGTCTGTGTAACCCGATATATAAAGAACCTTCATATCGGGTCGAAGGTGGGCTGCTTCTTCAGCCAGGGTTTTGCCGCTGATACCGGGCATGACGATATCGGTTAAAAGCAAATGGATGGGGCCGGCATAGTTAGTAATCAAACGTAAGGCTTCCTCGCCATTTTGGGCTTCGAGCAGGATATAACCCTGCTTTTGCAATATCCGGCGTACCAGGTCGCGAACTGGGATATTATCGTCAACGACGAGAATTGTTTCATGGCCCGATGGTGTCTTTTCGTCTATCCCGGCGAGGGTGGGTGAATATTTGCTTTCCATGGCCCGGGGCAGGTAAATCTTGAAAACAGTCCCAATGCCTTCTTCCGAATAGACCCAAATATGTCCCCCGCTTTGCTTGATAATCCCATAAACAGTGGCCAGGCCTAGCCCTGTTCCCTTACTTGCCTCTTTGGTGGTGAAAAAGGGTTCAAAGAGATGGCTTTTCACTTCGGGGCTCATTCCACAGCCGGTATCACTGATTGCCAGCAACACGTGCTCACCCGGCTTCGTTCCAAAGTGCCTGGCTGTGTAGTCATCATAGATGGTCACATTGGCTGTTTCGATGGTCAATTGCCCTCCGCCGGGCATGGCATCGCGAGCATTGACCGCCAGGTTCATGATAATCTGTTCTATGTGGGTTGGATCAACTTTAATTGGCCACAACTCTTGGGCCAATACTGTCTTCAAATTGATATCCTCGCCGATGATACGTCGCAGCATTTTGTCTATATCGGCCACGATCGTATTAAGGTTCAACACTTGTGGCTCAATCATCTGCTTGCGGCTGAAAGCCAGGAGGTGGCGCACCAGATCGGCGGCGTGTTCACCTGAACGCAAGACCTTGTTGATCATTTCTCGGATGGGATCGTCCGGCGGGAATTGATCTTGAATCAAGGCAGCAAAACCGTTAATGGTTGTCAACATGTTGTTAAAATCATGGACAATCCCGGCTGTGAGCCGGCCCATCGCTTCCATCTTTTGGGCCTGGTAATATTGTTCCTCCCACCGCTGCCGTTCCGCTTCAAGCCTGGTCCGGGCCAACACCCCGGCCACCTGGTCGGCCACACTCCAGGCCAGGCTGACCTCCTCGCTGGAAAAATGACGCGGTTGCAGCGACTCCAGTCCCAAACCGCCTACAACCTCTCTATCTATCAGTAGGGGGATATAGAGCAGGGAGACAATCCCTCGTTGGCGCAATAATTCATACAGTGGAACCAAGTTTGGATCGTTTTGAGCATCACTGGTCACCAGAGGCGCTTTGTAACTAAGCAGATGTTGAAACAAGGGGTCGTCGGCCAGGGGTATCGTAAGATGAAGCGTGGTGAGAGAATTTTCGGCCAAATACTCCGCGGCCACATTGGCAGTATTTTTCTTGTCGTTGAGTAGGGCAACCGTAGCATGCGGCACTTCAAACGCCTGGGCTAATTCGCGGCAGGCTATCTCCAGGATCGCTTTCACTTCCGAGTGAGTGGCGGAAGCAGCGATGACTCGATTAAGCAAAGCCAGTTCACGATTGCGACGGCGGATTTCCTCTTCCGCCTGCTTGCGCTCGGTAATATCGTTAAGACAACTCAAGGTAGCCGGTTTACCCTCCCACATGATCCGGACCCCAACGTGCTCAACCCATTTGACCTGTTCTGCTTTGTCAATAATTCTAAAAGTATAGACTTGCGGAACTATATCACCCCTGAGCCGGTGGCGGTTAGCCTCAAGAACCATGTCTCGATCATGGGGATGAATAAATTCAGTAAAAATTTTGGAGGTTAACTCTTGAGATGAATATCCTGAGAAATGGCTGGCCTTGGGGTTGCAAAACTTTATGAATCCATCTTGAGTCACTATAATCACCTCATTGGCGTTTTGCACTACCTCCAATAACCACTCTTTGTCCTCGGCCCGGTATTCTTCTATCGGTGGTATAGCTTGATCTACTGCTAGCTCAGGCTCGTTCGTCGGTTGGGTTTTCATCGTTTCACCAATCTTCCCAGCCCTCTTGAGGAGTTTAAATATAACTTCATCTGTAGTTCATTATACTCAGGTGGAACGATTGTCCTAACTTCATCGGCCAGACTCTTAAGGAGAAACAATGCCACTTTTAGCCTATTTGCTCTAATGGATTGGATTGTTATATTATGTGGCAATAATTCACAAATGCCGAAAGGAAGATAGGATGACCCCCCAAGAGTTCCGCCGTGTTGGTTACCAAGTGATTGACTGGATTACCCGTTACCGCGAGCAAGTCGCCGAATTGCCGGTCTGGTCGCGGCTTAAGCCGGGAGAGGTACGGGCGCAATTGCCCGCTGCACCTCCTGATCAGAGCGAAAGCTTCGAGGCTATCTTCGCCGACCTGGAGCGGGTTATCATGCCCGGCTTATCGCACTGGCAGCACCCGCGCTTTTTTGGTTACTTTCCGTCTAATGCTACCCTGGCCTCGGTGCTGGGCGATTACCTCAGTTCCGGGCTGGGCCAGCTTGGCCTGAACTGGCAATCCAGCCCGGCCCTGACCGAATTGGAGGAGGTAACGACCGATTGGATGCGCCAGATGGTCGGCCTGTCCGAGGACTGGAGCGGCGTCATCCAGGACAGCGCCTCGACTTCGACCCTGGTGGCTTTACTCTGCGCCCGTGAAAATGCCACCAATCACAGCCAAACCCGAGGGGGCCTGCAAGACGAGCCGCGCCCGCTGACCGTCTACTGTTCAACCCAGAGTCACAGTTCGGTTGAGAAAGCCGCTCTGCTGGCCGGATTTGGCCGGGCTAACCTGCGCCAGATTGAAACCGACGAGACTCACGCCATGCGCCCTGACTTACTCGCTCAAGCCATCCGGGCGGACCTGGCTGCCGGCGCGCGGCCCTGCGCGGTTGTCGCCACGACCGGCACTACCGCCACCACCGCCCTCGATCCGCTTGAGCCAATCGCCGCCCTCTGTCAAGAGTACGGGTTGTGGTTGCACGTAGACTCGGCCATGGCCGGTTCGGCCATGATCCTGCCGGAGTGCCGCTGGATGTGGCAAGGGATCGAAGGGGCTAACTCGCTGGTGCTGAATCCCCATAAGTGGCTGGGTGCAATCTTCGATTGTTCGCTGTTCTATGTGCGTGACCCGCAGCATTTGGTGCGGGTGATGTCAACCAATCCCAGTTACCTGCAGACTGCTGCTGACAGCCAGGTAAAAAACTACCGCGATTGGGGCATTCCTTTGGGGCGGCGTTTCCGGGCGCTCAAGTTGTGGTGCTTGATCCGGGCCGAGGGGGTCCAGAGCTTGCAGGCGCGGCTGCGCCGTGACCTCGCCAACGCCTCCTGGCTGGCCGAACAGGTGGACGCGACGCCCGGCTGGGTCCGCCTGGCCCCCGCCCCATTACAGACCGTTTGTATGCGCCATGAGCCAGCCGGACTGGCCGGTGAGGCGCTGGATAATCACACCCTGGGCTGGGTGGGCCGGATCAATGCTTCGGGCGAGGCTTATCTCACCTCGGCCATTGTAAAGGGCCGCTGGCTGGCCCGCGTTTCTATCGGCGCTGAACCAACCGAGCGGGCAGATGTCGAGGCGCTGTGGGCGCTGATGCAAGAGGCGGTAAAATTGTGAGTGGCGAATCTGATTGACTGACAAATTTAATCTTTCACCGCTGAGGACGCTGAGAACGCAGAGATTTTTATAAATTTCTCGGCGGCCTCTGCGCTCTCTGCGGTAAATTTGGGCCACAATGTTAAATCTGTCCGTCAACCAAATGGCGAATAATAAATAGAGTTGTCTATGACTGCGTACAAACGGGTTCGCGCTCTTTTTCCTGACCATCTCGGTTTAGCTCGAGGCAAATATTTACCCGGTTATCATGCCGAGCGCGGCACACGGCATTGCCTCAGCCTGTTTTCCCTGGCTTTCGACCGTTCCATGACCCCCGTCCCCGGCGCGATGCTGCTGGAGGGGCTGCCGGATTGCGAGCTGATGTTTTCGTTGGAAGAAGTCCGGCCTGCCTGGGAGAAGGATACCGGCGTGGTGGTGGGCGACCTGTATTTTCGCGGTGAGCCGCTGACTATTTCCAGCCGCCACGCCCTGCGGCGGGCTGTCGCCGATTGGGAGCAACTGGGTTATAAGGTCAAGGTTGGGATCGAACTGGAAGCTTATGTCTTGCAGCCGGATGGCAATGGCGGGTGGATCGAGTGGGAGACGCCCGGCGCGTACGTTTACGGCACAGGCACGACGGTTGATCCCATCGGTTTGTTTAATGAAATTATGGACTACGCCGGCTGTTGCGAACTGCCGGTCGAGTCGATCAATTCGGAGTACGATACCCCCCAGTTTGAACTCACCCTGGCCTTCGGAGATGCGCTCAGGGCCGTTGACGATATCTTCTTGTTCAAGCTTATGGCTCGAGAGTTAGCCTTAAAGCGCGGGCTATTGTTGACGTACCTGGGCAAGCCTTTCGAGGAGCGCAGCGGCAGCGGTTTTCATGTCAACTTTTCGCTGCAAGACCGGCAGGGAGGTAATGCCTTGGCCGATCCGCAGGCGGCTGATGGGCTGTCGCAGCTTGCCCGCCACTGTATCGCCGGCATTGTCGAACATCACGAGGGGATGACTGCCTTGTGCGCTCCGACGGTCAATGCTTATAAACGCCTGCGGCCGGGCCAACTGGCCGGTTATTGGGCCAATTGGGGCTATGACCATCGCGGCGTCACCATCCGCGTGCCTTATGACCGGGGAGAGTCTACCCGTTTGGAACATCGGATGAGCGACGGGGCGGCCAACCCCTACCTGGCGACGGCCGTTATCTTGCAAGCCGCCCGGTTGGGCCTGGTCAACAACCTTACCCCACCGCCGGCCGAGGAGCAAGATTGCCTGGAAAACCACAGCACCGACCGGCACACGCCCGACGACCTGAACCAGGCCCTCAACGCTTTGGAGGCTGATACGCCGCTGGTCGAAGCGATGGGCCGGGAAGTGGTAGCCAACTTCGTCGCCAACAAGCGCTTTGAGTGGGAAAAATTTATTTCGACCATCACCGATTGGGAACGCCGTTATTACCTGCCGTTTCTGTAGGACTTTACAAGTCAGATTCTTGTACACTGAACAAGAAGTTATTACACAGAGAAACGCAGAGAAGTCACAGAGATTCGCTGAGAAATTTTTAAAACTCTCTGTGTCTCTGTGAAAACTCTGCGTAGCTCTGTGTTCCTTTTTGGTTCTAGCTTGTCCAGGTTAGAGAATAACTAAGGCTCAATCTCTATGGGTTTGGCGATGCCACCACCTGCACTGTCTGGTTGGGCTGGCTGGGCAGGTTGAACGAGGCGCTGGCGGCCCATAGCGGGCCAGCCGGTCCCGCCATCACCACCCAACGGAACGGCCCTGTCCCGAAATCTTTGGGATGGACCCACCAGCGGCTGCTGTCGGCTACCGCCCCGCGCCAGCCCTCTACGTCGTGCCAGCCCCCGGCGCTGCGCCCGTCTGACGGGCTGTGCCACTGAACCACCGCCCAGGCCCCAGCCGGCGCGCCTGGCGCAAGCAGCTCCAGGTAAGCCCCGGTTAATGTCCTATCTTTGTGATGCCGGCCGCCATCACCCGCCGGCAAGGGGGTGGGTGTACCGCGAGGCGGCAGGCCCGCCCCGGCGTGAGCAGCGAACGGGGTTTGGGCGGCCAGCGTTAACAGGCCCACGACCAGGGCGATAAGGATCGGACTGAGGGTGAAGTTGTATTTTGGGTAGCTCACTTGCTTTACCTCTATCGAGAGTCTGCGAATGAATTCGCAGCCTGAGACGAGAAACGTGTTAGAAACACGTTGTTCGGGATCAAATCAACCTGTTTCAACAGGTTTTTCATATCAGCGACCGAATTCATTCGGTTGCCATAGGCTTTTACCGTTCCGGCAGCTCGGCCGACGCGGCCTGTGGCGCTGCCCCGGCCGGCAGCGAACCGGCCGCCGTGGAGACGACCGGCCCAAACACGTTGTTGCCCTCGTTGCTTTCCTGCACGTTGCCGTAGCTGGTGGCATAGTTGATGCAGTCCACGTAAGCGTACACCTGCGCTCCCGCCGGGAAGGTGCTGCTGCTGCCGCCGTAGTACGGCCCACCCAGGGTCAGGGTCAGCGTTTCGCCGGGGGCCAGGGGGTCGGTCACGCCCCAGTGCGCCCCAGCCTGGGCGATGCTCTGCCAGGTCCGGTTGAGCGGCGGCGGGGCCGGGGTGGGGTTGAAGTAAACATCCACCCAGAAGTCGTCGGTCACGGCGGTGCTGCCGGCGTTGCGGAGGGTCATGATAATCTGGCCGCCGCTGACGGCCAGGCTGTCGATGACCAGGTCAGGTTGGGCGCTCAAGCCGTTGGTAATCAGCGGCAGGTAGATCGATTGGATGTCGTGGACGGTCACGCTGATATCCTCAACCGCCTGGCCGTTGTAGACCGGGTCGGCGCTGGCCGCCGTGGTCTGGATGGTGCATAGCCGGTCACCGGCCAGCACCCCGTCGGCCACGGCCGTGACGGTGATGGTCTGGAGTTGGTTCCAGGCGGCCGGGGCGAAGGTCACTGCCGCCGGGGCCACCGTACAGGCGGTTGGAGCGGAGCTGGCCAGAGTGATGGTTACGCTGGCGGCAGGCTGGCTGGTCAGCCGCAGTGTAAAAGTGGCCGTGCCGCTGGGCTCGCTCACGCTCAGGCTGGTCGGGCTGGCGATGACGCCGGCCTGGTCGTCGCTGGTGATGGTCCCTAGCCCCTGGTTATCGCCAATGGCGGCGTTGACCGGCTGGGCCAGGTTCACGAAGAAGGTTTCGGGCGCCTCGTCCTCCGGGTCGTCCAGGACGGGCACACTCAGGGTGGCGGTCAGGCTGCCGGCCGGGATAGTCAGGGTGGTAGTTGGGACGGCGGTGTAGTCGCTGCCGCCCGTAGCCGTGTTGTCGGCGGTGGCCGCCTCGACGCTGACGTCCAGGCTGCTGAGCACACTCAGGCTGATGGTGAAGATGGCCGTCCCGGCCGGTTCGGCCGCGCTGGCGTCACTGATAGCCAGGTCCGGCGGGGCGTCGTCGTCGGTGATGGTCAGGCTGGCCGGGTTGGGCGAACCGAGCGCGGCGTTGGCCGGGCCGCTGAGAGCCAGGTTGACCGTCTCGGCCGGTTCGTCCAGGCTGTCGTCGTTGAGGTCAACCGTAAAAGTCCGGCTGAACTGGCCGGGAGCGAAGGTCAACACCCCACTGGCGGCAACGTAGTCGCTGCCGGCGACCGCAGGGGATGCCGTGCCATCGCTCGTGGCATAGTTGACCGTCACGGTCAGGCCGGAGGCCGCGCTGAGGGTGACGGTGATCGTGGCCGGCCCGCCATTCTCAGCCGCCGGGTAGTCCGCGCTGCTGAACCGGACCGCTGGCGGGTCGTCGTCGTCGTCGATGGTCAGGGTCGCCAAGGTGGGTGAGCCAAGGGCCGCCCCGGCCGGGTTGGCCAGGGTCAGGTTCAGGGTCTCGTTGGCCTCGTCCAGGGTGTCGTCCAGGATGGGCACGGTAAAGGTGGCGCTCGTGGTCCCGGCCAGGATGGTCAGCAGACCGCTGGCGGCGGTGTAGTCGCTGCCGGCCGTAGCGGTATTATCGCCGGTCGCGTAATGGACCGTCACCGGGGCCAGGGGCGCGGCGGTGAGGCTGACGGTGATGACCGCCTGGCCGGTGGCTTCGGACACACTGTAGGACGCGCTGCTGAAGGTTACCTCCGGCACTTCGACCGTCACCCCGGCCTCGGCGCTGTTGTTGGTGGGGACCAGGTCGCCGGTGCCGGTGATGCTGGCGGTGTTGGTAAAGCTGGTCGGAGCGGCCAGGGTCGAGCTGACCCGGCCGGTGAGGGTGATGACCCCACCCTGGCCGGGGGCCAGGTCCTGGACTTGCCAGGTGAAGAAGACGCTGCCGGTGGCGGTGATGGCCGCGCCGCTGTGGGTAACGCTAACATCCGTCAGGGTGACCGGCACGAGGTCGGTCAGCACCACCTCACTGGCCGGGCCGCCCCCGGTGTTGGAGAAGGTCAGGGTATAGGTGATAACCTGGCCGGCGGCCGCAGGGAGCGCCACGAGCGGGCTGACGGTTTTGGTCAAGGCCAGGTCGGAGCCAAGGTTGGTCAGGTGGAAGGTGGCCGGAACGGCGACCCCCCTGGCTGTGGCCGTCACCGTATACGAGCCGGCCACGCCGTTGGCGGCCACATTCACCCCGGCTTGACCAGCCGCCGTGGTGGTCGCCGCCAGGTCGGCGCTGCTCAGGCTGGCCCCACTGCTGGGGGCGGTGTAGCTGATAACCCCACCCGGCCCAACCGGGTCGCCAAAGGCGCTGCTGACAGCCAGGCTCAACGGCTGGCTAAAGGCCATCGTGATCCCGGTGCTCTGGTTATCGCCGCCGTTGATGGTTAAGGTGAAACCGCGCGATTCAAACGCGCCGATGTCGCAGGCCGTCCCCTGGGGCCGGGCCAGGCCGCGCTGGTCAGACGCGCAGCCTGCCGACTGGCCGGCGTCGATGGCCGGCGAGCCGGGCAAGAGGGCGAAGGTCTGGGTTGAACCGCCGTTATCGGCCAGCGGGCCGAGCAGCGGGTCCACTCCAAGGATGGTGGAGTAATCGCTGTTGAGCCAGCAGGCGGCAGCGCCGGTGCTCTCGATCAGGCCGTAGCCGCTGGTTACCCCGCCGCCGCCGCCCGAGGTGTGGACACAATCGCCGCCTTCGGGACTGTTGGCGATAATCGTATGAAACAGGTCCAGCCAGGTCCCGTAGGTGCGGATGCCGCCGCCGCCGTTGCCGGCCCTGTTGCCGGAGAGGGTGCTGTAGTACACCTTCAGCGCCGTTCCACTGTCGTTGGCGATGCCGCCCCCGGCGCCGGCCTCGTTGTTGGCCAGGGTGCTGGCCTGCACCATCAGATTACCGTGGTTATTGTAGATACCCCCGCCGCTGTAGCCGGTCGAGTTGCCGGTCAGGGTGCTGGTTTGCACCGTCAGCGTGCCCTGGTTGTAGATGCCGCCGCCGCCGTAGCCGGCATAGTTGTTGGCGAGGGTGCTGGCCTGTACCGTCAGCGTACCCTGGTTGTAGATACCGCCGCCGTAAAGGGCCGAGCCGCCGGCGATCGTGCTGGCCAAAACCGCCAGCGTGCCCTGGTTGTAGATGCCGCCGCCGCAGTTGGTGGAGGAGCAGGTGGTGCCGCCCCCAACCGTGCCGCTGACGATGTTCAGGTGGGCCAGGGTGGCCGCGACGCCGCTCCCGACAAAAAAGACCCGCACGTCGCCGTCGCCATCACCGTCGCTGTTGCCGCTGATGGTGACGCTGCGGCCCGCGCCGTCAATCGTCATATTTTTGCCGACCGTCAAGGGGCTGCCAAGCGGGATGGTGTAATCGCTGCCGAACGTAATCGTGCCGCCGCTGCATAGACTCACCAGCGCCTGGCGCAGCGACCCCGCGCCGCTGTCGTTGGCGTTTGTGACGGTAATGGGGTCGAGACAGTTTACCGTCTGCACCAGCGGAGAGATGGTATTGTCACTCGGGCTGTAATTGGTATCGCCGCTGTAAAACGCGGTGATGGTATGCGAACCTAATGTAAGCGCGGAGGTTGTACATGTTGCCTGGTCGCTCCCGTCCAGCGGCTGAGCGGCGCAGCCCGTGATGTCCACGCCGTTGTCCTTAAATGTCATCGTGCCGCCTGTTGGAATGGGCGAAACTTGCCCGGTAAAGGTGACGGCTTGCCCAAGTATCGAGGGGTTCGCCGAGGAAGTGAGACTCGTCGTCGTGTCCAGGCGAAGGCGGGTGACGGTAACCGTGTACGTTTTGGTCGTGAGACCATCCTGCGCCGTGACTATGGTCGTGATCGTGTTGTCGCCTGTAGCGAGTGCGATGGGGCCCGAGGCGCTGCCCGAAGCCACCGTTGTGCCATTTACCGTAATCGTCGCGTTTGGATTCGCCGCCGTCGGCGTGACGGTGAGACTGGTGACGCCGTTCGCCACCGCCGCCGTGTACACCGTCGTGCCTGATACAAATGTCGGCGTGAGGGCGCCGCTGCTTAAGACCAGGTTGTCCAGGTCCGCGTTGGTCGAGACTAAGACCGCCTGGACCACACTCGCCGAGCGGCTGAGATTGTAATAGCTGTTCCCGCTGTAGATTGCGGTGATCCGGTGCAGGCCAAGGGCCAGCCCGGTGGTAGACGGGCTGGCGGCGCTGCCGTCGGAAAGAGAGACCGGAGACCCCATATCGGCCCCATCCACCTGGAACTGGACGGTCCCGTTGAGCGGGTCAACCGGGGGACCCGAAACCGTTGCCGTAAAATTCAGCGGATCCCCGGCCTGAACGGGGTTGGCAAAAAGGTGGACGATCGGCAGGGCGGAAGAGAGCAGGCCGACCACCTGGGCCGGGGTATGCCTGATCGTCGTCGAGTTGTCGCCTAGCCCGCCTTGCCCGTTGTCCCCCCAGCACTTGGCCCCGCCGCCCGTCGTCAGCGCACAGGCGTGCTCGAAACCTACGCTAATCTCACTCACCCCGCCGGTCAGGTGGGCCGCACAGGCGCTGTCTGCACACACATCCACCGGCGTATATCTATCTGTCGTCGAGTTGTCCCCGACCTGGCCATCGTAATTCTGCCCCCAGCACCTGGCCCCGCCGCTCGTCGTTAAGGCACAGGTATTAAAGTAACCCGGCGCGAACGCGCTCACGCCGGTCAAGGAGGACGTGCAGGTACTATCGGCGCACATATCCACCGGCACGGGGCTATTTGCCGCCGAGTTGTTGCCGAGCTGGCCGGAAAAGTTCGCGCCCCAACACTTGCCGCCCCCGCTCGTCGTCACCACGCAGGTGTGATAGCCGCCCGCGGCAATGGCCCGCACGCCGGACAAGGGGGTCGAGTCGCCGGTGTTCGTCCACACATCTACCGGTACATGGCTCTCGGCGGTCGAGTTGTTGCCGAGCTGTCCATAGTCGTTGGCTCCCCAGCACTTGACGCCGCCGCCTGTCGTCAAGGCGCAGGCATGGGTATAACCTACGTTAATCGCACTCACGCCGCTGGTCAGCCCGAACACATCCACCGGCGTGATGCTCGTCAGCGTCGAGTTGTTGCCGAGCTGGCCGAATTGGTTGTTGCCCCAACATTTGACCCCGCCGCCCGTCGTCAGGGCGCAGGTGTAAAACCCACCCACCCCAACCGCCCTTACGCCGCTGGTCAGCCCGGACACATCCACCGGCGTGGCGCTCGTCCCCGAGTTGCTGCCGAGCTGGCCGAAAAAGTTCGCGCCCCAACATTTGACCCCCCCCGCTGTCGTCAGCGCACAGGTGTGCATATAATTTACGGCAACCGCCTGCACGCCGGACAAGGGGGTCGAATCGCCGGCGCTCGTCCATACATCCACCGGAACGTGACTCTCATCCGTTGAGCTGTTGCCGAGTTTGCCATAGTCGTTGCGTCCCCAGCACTTGACGCCGCCGGATGCAGTCACCGCACAGGAATAATAGTACCCGGCGGCAATCGCCCTCGCGCCGCCGCCAGACAGCCCGATCACATCTACGGGCCATTGGCTGTTCGTCGTCGAGTTGTTCCCCAGTTGGCCGTAGCTGTTATCGCCCACACACTGAACGCCGCCGCCGGTCGTTACCACACAGGTATGATACCTGCCTGCCGCCGCCGCACTCACGCCGGAGGTCAAGTTGGTCATGTTCACCGGCACAGGAGTGGTCGAACTGGTTCCGATCTGGCCCTGTTCGCCCGACCCCCAACACTTGAGGCCGCCGCTCGTCGTCAGGGCGCAGGTGTGATTTTCACCCGCGGTAATCGCGCTGATGCCGCTCAAGGGGGTCGAATCGCCGGCCCCGGTCCACACGTCCACCGGTACATTGCTCGACGAATATGAATCCCGGCCGAGTTGGCCGTAGCTGCTGGACCCCCAGCACTTGACGCCGCCTGCCGTCGTGACCACACAGGTATGATACGTACCCCCGGCCATCATCCTTACGCCGCTCAAGGGGGTCGAATCGCCGGTGCTCGTCACCACATCTAC
Organism: uncultured Caldilineaceae bacterium; assembly: GCA_964622215.1. GTDB lineage: Bacteria > Chloroflexota > Anaerolineae > 4572-78 > J111 > DSQQ01. The sequence continues at coordinate 8,593 of CAZUNT010000064.1, read as the reverse complement.
CGGTATATGGCTATCCGTCCACGTATTGTTCCCTAGCTGTCCCAAGTTGTTGTAGCCCCAGCACTTGAGGCCGCCCGCGGCCGTCAGGGCGCAGGTGTGATAGCCGCCCGCGGCAATCGCCCGTACGCCGGACAGGGGGGTTGAATTGCCGGCGCCGGTCCACACATCCACCGGCACGTTGCTATTCGTCGTCGAATTGTTGCCCAGTTGGCCGTACGGGTTATAGCCCCAACATTTGACGCCGCCGGAGGCCATCAGCGCGCAGGTGTCGCTGTTCCCCGCGGTAATGGCGACCACGCCACTGGTCAATCCGTTTACGTCCACCGGTACGGAGCTGGCCGACCACGAATTGTTACCCAGTTGGCCGTAGGAGTTATAGCCCCAGCACTTGACGCCGCCGCTCGTCGTGAGCGCGCAGGTGTGATACGAACCCACGGCAATGGAAACGATCCCGCTCAAAGGAGTCGAATTGCCGGCCCCGGTCCACACGTCCACCCATACATAGCTGTGGGCCCATGTGTTGTTGCCGAGCTGGCCGTCGTCGTTACGTCCCCAGCACTTGACCCCGCCCGTTGTCGTCAGGGCGCAGGTGTGGTACCAGCCCGATGAGACCTGGGTCGCATAAAATGCAAAGGGCAGGTTAAGACTGCTCGCGCTCGCCGCCGTTTCCAGCCGCGCCATCACCGCATCCGCCGGCCTGCTTCCCGGCGCGATAAGGGCAACCTCGCCGCCGGAGGGCGCCTCGCAGGGATGTCTTTCATCGCAAACCGTAACGGCGCCGGCCGCGTGGGTGACGGACGCGGAGAACGAAAGGGCAATGGTTGATAAGACGAATAAGAACAACAAAACAAATGGACGGTAAAGCTTCATTATGGGATCCTCCTAAACAAACAGGTATCAGGTGTCAGACATTCTCAACCATCTGCGTTGCCTCTTGTGGCAAAGGACGCTCTTATGACCCCGCCGGGATGACCACCCGCACCGTTTCATTAGCGCCGGCCGGCAGGTGGAACGACTCGCTGGTGCTCAACACGGGGCCGCCTTTACCCTGGGTAATGACCCAGCGGAAGGGACCGCGGCCAAAATCCTTCGCCGCCACCCACCAGCGGCACCTCCCGGCCTCATCCAGCGTCCCCTGCCAACCGTCCACGTTTTCCCAGGCGCCGGCGCTGTTTTGCCACTGCACCCCGCTCCACACCCCGGCATAGGCGCCCGCTGCCTGTAATTCCAGCCATGCCCCAATAGGAGCGTCGTCATCTTTATCTTTGTCTTTCGACGGCGCCGGGATGGGAGTAGGCGTATCTCGCGGGGGGAGACCGGCCTCGGCGACCGGCGCCGGCCATATCATCCAGGCCAACAGGCCGATGAAGAGTAGGGCGAAAGTCAATTTGATCAGGGGCTGTTCTTTTTTGAGGGTCATGAGCTTATTCCAGGGTAAAATCTCAGTTTGAATGAATTGTGACCATCCTGTCGGGGATTCTGTTCGACAGGCTGTTGATTACCTTGCCGGCAGCTCGCCCAGGTCGGGCAGGGCGGCAGGGTCGGCGACCGCCGGCTGAACTTGGCCCGCGGTCGAAACCACCGGCCCGAACACGTTATTGGCCTCGTTGCTTTCCTGCACGTTGCCGTAGCTGGTGGCATAGTTGATGCAGTCCACGTAAGCGTACACCTGCGCTCCCGCCGGGAAGGTGCTGCTGCCGCCCGTATAATACGGCCCGCCCACCGTCAGGGTCAGCGTTTCGCCGGGGGCCAGGCTGCCGGTCACGCCCCAATACGCGCCATAAGGAGCGATACTCTGCCAGATCCGGTTGAGCGGCGGCGGGGCTGGGGTGGGATTGAAGTAAACATCCACCCAGAAGTCGTCGGTCACGGCGGTGCTGCCGGCGTTGCGGAGGGTCACGCTGGGACCGGTGGGGCCGGTGGTCACGTTGTCCACCACCAAATCCGGGGCCAAATTCGGGTTTGAGGCCAAATCTTTGAAAATGAGCGGCAGATTTTGGAAGTATATGCGCGAATTCACCGTTTGGCTGTAAATGGCCGAGCTGCTTGCATTGAAATTTGCATCGCCGCTGTACACCGCCAGCAGGGGGTGGACCCCGGCTGAAAACGACGACACCGTGAACGTGGCCACGCCATTGACGAGCATTGGCGAGGCGAGCGCCCCGACCGATACCTCGCTCGGCGATAGGGTTTCGTAGAAATCCACCGGGCCGGTCGGCGTGCCGCTGCCGGGCGCGGCGGCACTCACGGTCACGGTGAAGGTTACGGTGTTGCCCGCGAGCGACGGATTCGCCGACGCGACGATGCTCGTCGTCGTGTCCGCCTTGCTGACGACTTGCGTGAGCGTACCGCTGGCCGCGCCGTTGTTGGCATCACCACTGTACGCTGCGCCGATGGGGTGCGTGCCCATCGTCGTGAGGGTCGTCGTGCAAGCTGCGGTTCTATTGACCATCGTAACGTTCTGACAACCGGCGATGGGTCCGCCATTATCGCTGAACGAGATGGCGCCGGTCGGCGCATTGCCGGCCACCGTCGCGGTGAAGCTGACACTCTGCCCCAGGACGGATGGATTCACGGAAGCAGTGAGCGAGACCAAGCCACTCGCCGGGCTCACCGTTTGATTGGGTGACAGTGTGCCGCTGCTGGCCGCGTAGTTGGCGCTGCCGCTGTATTGGGCGGTGATGGTGTGTACGCCGCCGCTCAACGAGGCCGTGCTGAGGCTGGCTTGCCCATTCGACAGGCTGACGGCTGAACCCAGGTTGACCCCATCGACTCTGAATTGCACGCTGCCGCCGGGTGTGCCGGCGCCTGAAGCCACTATCGCCGTGAAGATCACCGTCTGCCCGTAAGTCGAAGGATTGGCCGACGAGGCCAGGGTGGTCGTCGTGCTGGCCGGGGACACGTTGAAGGGCCAGAGTTGGGCGGTGCTCGCATTCAAGTCGGCGTTGCCGTTGTATTCGGCGGTGATGACGTGCTCGCCGCCGCCTAACGCCGCCGTGGTCACGCTCGCGCTGCCATCCGACAGATTGACGGCGCTGCCGAGGTTGACCCCATCGGCTTTGAATTGCACCGTACCCGCGGGGGTGCCGCTGTTCGGCGAGACGACGCTGACCACCGCGCTAAAGGTGACGCGCTGTCCGAAGGTGGACGGATTTGACCAGGAAGTGAGGGTCGTCGTCGTATCCGCTTTGGTGACGACCTGGGTGAGCGCGCCGCTGCTCGCATTGTTGCTCGTATCGCCGCTGTAAGCGGCGGTGAGGGCGTGGGCGCCGAGCGCGAGCGAGGTAGCGGTGCATGTCGCGCTGGCTCCGCTCACCGGGATGGCAACACAGTCCGCGAGGTCCGTCCCACCGTCTTTGAAGGTCACAGTGCCGCCGGGCGACGCGCCGACCACCACTGCCGTGAACCTCACCCATTGTCCGCTCACCGACGGATTCGCCGACGAAGAGAGCACGGTGGTGGTGGCCTGGACGTTGGCCAGCGAGAAGGCCACTTGCGCTGTGACGCCAGCGGCGACGGCTGTCACCTGATAGGCCCCGATGATATTGTTGGCGAACAGGGTTGGCGAAGTCGCCACACCGGAGGCAATCGTCGCCGTGCTTGTCTGCGGGACCGCGCTGGCGCCGGAGGAGGGCGCGGCGAAGGTGACCACGCCGCCATCGACCGGATCCCCGGAGGCGCTGCTCACACCTACGCCCAGGGGTGTGGCAAAGGCGGTGTTCAACGTCGTTCTTTGATTGTCGCCGCCGGTTTTCGCCAGGGTGAAGGGGCGCGCTTCGTACGCGCCGATGTCGCACCCCCCGACTTGCGGGCGCGCGACACCGCGCTGGTCAGCGGCAGGGCAATAGTAGCCATTGGCGGCGTCGATAGCGGACGAGCCGGGAAGGAGGGGCAGGGTCTGCGTAGCCCCCCCATAGTTGCCGAGAACGCCGAGGAGCGGGTCAGCCGTGATGATGCGGCCGGGACACACAACATTTGAGGGGCAGCCGCCCCGCAAGACGCTCCTCAAGAGTAAGAAGTGATCGGTGGTATAATTTATAAGGTAGCGGATTTGTGTGCTCTCCTCATCCTCGGTGCTATTCCAAAAAATGGAGTTGGAGACCTCCGTGCGGCCACCTTCCACCTCCAGCCCGCCGCCCCCTTGGGCGCTTTGGGCGCTATTGCCGCCGAAGGTGACGTGGGTCAGCGTTGGGTTGCCGTTAAAGCTGTACATTCCACCGCCACGTTCGGCAGAGTTACCGCTGAAGGTGACGTTGGCCAGCGTCGGGTTGCTGCTGTCGGCGTATATTCCGCCGCCCCACGGGGCAGAGTTACCACTGAAGGTAACGCCGGTCAGCGCCAGGCTGCTGTTCCACATGAACAGCCCACCGCCAGAATCGCTGGCGTGGTTGCCGGTGAAGGTGATGTTCCTCAGCGTCGGGTTGCCGCTGTCGCTGTACATGCCGCCACCTTTATTATCGGGGGATGATGCGCCATTCGCATTCCCTGCCTCCACGGTGAAGCCGTCGAGCTCGGCGGTGCTGTCCGTCCCGCTCCCCGTCACGACGTGGTACGAGTTGTCGCTGTTGTCGTCCGCTGCGCCAATGTTGCCGTTCAATATGGTTACATTCGCCGCCGGGTCGCGCTCTGTGAGACTGGTCTCACCGCCCCCAAAGCCGCCATAAAGCTTAATGCCGCTGCGGAGTTGGAACGTGGCGGTGCGGTCGGCGCCGGTCGTCGGCTTGTAGCGACCCGCCCTGACCCACAACTCGTCCCCCGAGACGGCGACGGTGGTCAGCGCGTACTGCAAATCGCACGCCGTATCCACAGTGAACCCAGAGCCGCACGGGGTGTACGTCCGGGCGACGGGGGCGACACGGATGATTCTCCCCCCGGACTGCGCCGCCGCCGGCGCGGGCGATCCCACCAGAACCGGTAAAACGCAAAACACGAGCAGGCCGAATACCACGGCTCTGCATCGTACGAACAATTTGTCAAACATTTTGGCTGCCTCCATAAACATTGACTATCGCTTATGAAAAATTCTCAAACACCTTTTGGATAATGGCGCGCATGTCCGCAAAGGGCGTGTCGGTGGACACGACCTGATCGGCGCCCGCCGAGCGGGTGAGGTCCTGGTCGCTTTTTTGGTCGGCGACGAAAAGACAACGTACCCGGGGCGATTCGTATTTGATCTGGCGGATCAGTTCCGCGGCCTCGCCGGCGGGCAAGCCGCCGGCAATAAACACCAGCGCTGGCGCGTGGTCTCTGACCTGCTGCAAAGCACCCGGCCCATCGTCGGCGGTGGTGACGGCGCCCAACTCCGGCATTGCGTTGAGCAGACTGCGCAGAGCATCGCGCCGGGGTCCCGGTTTGCCAACGAGGAAGATCATCAGCGAAGCACCTTTCTGTCGTTTGCTTACATTCTACCATTTCACAGGTGACAGCACACTAGACAAAAAGCAGGTTTTTTCGGCAAAAAAAGACCGCTCTCTGAAAGAGCGGTCTTGCGCAAAAAAGAAATTCCGAACCGCAAAGACACAAAGAACGCCAAGAGAAAAGCAGTATTTCCCACTTAGCGTGGATTAAGTATAAGGAGTGCAGACTTCAGTCTGCCCAGTAGCCTAAAAGCGGAATGAATTCCGCACTCCTCCCCGCCCGATGGGAAATACCCGAGAAAAGTCAGGGTAACTGTTCCAGCGTGGCCAGGCCTTCGCGGATCGCGTACAGCGCGGCTTGAGTTCGATTTTCAAGCTGTAGTTTGCTCAGAATATTGCTGATGTGATAACGAACGGTGCCCAAATCAATCGTGAGTTCAGCCGCGATACTTTCGTTGGACAAACCGCGCGCGACCAGTTTCAGTACCTCCACCTCCCGGTTCGTCAAGGCCGCGTCTTTCGGTTCCCGTTTTTGCGGGCGGCTCGTTTTCAAGATCAGACGCCGCGCCACCGCGGGCTGCACCGAGGATTCACCGCGATAAACACACCGGATGGCCTCGATCAACTCCGGCGGCGGCGAATCCTTCAGGAGATAGCCCAGCGCGCCGGCCTGGAAGGCGGAGATGATTTGCGCCTCTTCCGCATAGGTAGTTAGAACCAGGATCCGGGCCGGCAATTGCCTGCGCTTGATCTCTCGGATCGTCTCGAGGCCATTCAGACGCGGCATGACCAGGTCCATCAGCACCACGTCGGGCTGAAGGGATTGGCAAAGTCGAACCGCTTCTTCGCCGTCGCCGGCTTGACCCACCACTTGCAAGTCTGGCTTGGTTTGCATCACCGCGTGCAATCCTTCTCGCACAACGGGGTGATCGTCCACAATGAGAACCCGAATCTTTTTACTCACCCGGTTTCCTCCGAATGGGCTTCAATTCGCGGCAGGGTGACCTGAACGGTCGTTCCTCTTCCCAATCTGGAGCTGATCTGGCATGTGCCGCCCAGCCGTTCGGCCCGCTCCTGGATGCTCGCCAACCCGATTCCCCCTTTGCCGGCGACGGCTGCCGGGTCGAAGCCTTTGCCATTGTCCTTGACCTGCATGACGAGGTCGCCGTGGCGATATCGAATCGCGATGGTGACCCGCGTGGCGGCGGAATGTTTCAGCATGTTGTTCAATGCTTCCTGGGCCACGCGATACAGTTCGGTCTCGACGGCGACGGGTAGATGGCGCAGGTCGTCGGCGCAGAGTTCGTAGGCTACCCCGGCGCGCCGCTCGACGGTTTCCAGCCGCTTTTCCAGCATGCTTACCAGGCCGTCGATCATCTCCGCCTCGTGCAATTCAAAAATCATGAGCCGCATTTCTTTGAGCGCCTGCCGGGCGGTTTCGCCCAGCCGTTTGAGATAATGTTTGCTCTGGCGCAATGACTTTTGATTGATCGAGTCCAAACCCGCTTGGGCGAAGAGGGACACGCTGTAGAGCGACTGGGCGATCGAATCGTGCAGATCGCGCGCCAGGCGCTGGCGTTCCTCGATCACCACCGCTTGCTCGGCGCGTCGCCGCAAGTAATCACGTTGAATCGCGCCGCCCAAATGGTCGGCGATGGAGGCAAGCAGCGCGATCTCGGCGGCATTGAAGGATAACGTGGAGGGGCGAATGAGCGCCAGGATACCGAGCGTCTGACCATCCGCGCGCAGAGCCGTGTTGAGCAGGGCGCGCGCACCGAGCGCGCGCAGCGGCGCTGGCAGTTGCGAATCTAAACCCAGTTCGGGAATGAGCAGCGGCTCGTTTTGGGCCAGCATCCGGTGGGCCAGCGCGCCATCAGTGGATAAAGTCAGCAGCGCCGTTTGAGCCTCACGCTCCGGACCGCAGTAAACCGCCAGGCGCAGGTGAACGGCTTGAGCCGCAGCGGGTGACGGCTCCACGAAAAATATGGCGCCCATCTCACAACCTATTGCCTCGATGGCCCTGCCCAACGACTCGGACAAAACCGTGTGGAGATCCTGGGTTCGGCTGGCCATGGCCGAGACCTCATAGAGGGTGGTCAACTCGCGCGTCCGATCAGCCACGCGCCGTTCCAGCGTTTGCAGCAAGCGAGCATTCTGGATCACCATCGCGGTCTGGTTGGCCAGGGCGATGAAGAGATTGTCGTCTTCTGGCGACAACTGGCGGGACGGGACACTCCACAGATCCAATCGCCCAATGAATTCATCGCCGAACAACAAAGGGTAGGTCGCCGAAAAATTGATATTCGCCTCGCGCCCCAGTTGTTGAAGCGGCGCCCGAATGAGCGGATCGTTTTTCGGATCGGCGAAAATGATCGGCTGTTTGTCACGCAGCATTTGCCGCAAGGCCGGCGAATCGCATGGGCGGGTGATCATGCGTGTGCGTGTTTCGCCCACTTGCGCGACCGAAACGTTGAGCGCATAGGAGCGAAAAGTGAGTTGTTCTTTTTCGGCATCGTAAAGGCCGATGCCGACGCCGTCAAAGCCGGTCACGTGGGCGATCCTGCGCGCCAGCATATCGAGCGTGGTCTGCAAGTCACCGCCGGCAATAGCCAGGCGACTCACGTCTCCGACGGCTTCAAGAATCTCAGCGCGCCGCTGCGCTTCCGTTTGCGTGCGCTGGTGTTTCGTGATTTCTTCGGGCGCGACCTTGGGACGAGGCTGTTCCATCTGCGTTGTTTCTTGTGGCAAGGAATGTGCAACCGATCATTCAGTTGATCCTAATTTGGTATTTTATCATCAATTAGAGGAATATGCCTGGGAAAAAATTCTCATTGACAAGGATGATCTCTGTGGAGTCTCTGCGTAACTCCGTGTTCCTTTTTGGCCGAAGGTGGCTTGACCAGGGTAGGGGGAATATTAATTGAACACTTATACTAAGCGCACGCTAAAATTTCCTCTTAGGCCACCCTTTGGACCACGAAAAAGGCGAAATTGTTACGAAAGACACGAAATGGTGTGTTCCTTTCGTGCTTTTCGTGGCGTTTCGCGGCTTTCGTGATCCAAAACCCTGCCGGATCATGGAGAATTCAATGTGCGTGTAGAAGCACTGAATCATTGAAACAGATGATGGCCCTGAAAAATTCAGTGTCATCATCCCACTCAGTGTCATCAGTGATTCTAGCGGCACGATTGCCAACGATTTTTACCGGGCCATGACCAACATCGAAAGCCGCTTT
>CAZUNT010000063.1:0-33662 GCA_964622215.1 uncultured Caldilineaceae bacterium | reverse complement strand
ATGGGCGACCTTTCGCTCGCGTAATGATATGAACCGGTCTGATAGCCCAAAGGCCAGCAGATTCAGGAACTTGAACGGGTCACGCTCCCTTTCGGATAAGGAGTACCAGCAGACGGGCAGGGGAGTGCTGATGGCAAAACTCGCCATCAGTACCGACTTGCCGAAGCCGGTGGGGGCATTCAGGACAATTAGCCGCTTTTGCCTGACCAGGTCGGACAATTGTAAAAGCAGCCGGTGAGAGACGAATATAGGATGAGTGGAATGAGGAGGCCTGATCTGCTGTCTCATCTTATTCATCCGGTGAGGTCATATCAAAACCGGCTTCCCGCAAAGCTGTCAGGGAAAGCCGGTATTCACCGCCAATCCGCAGGGCGCGGAGTTTGCCGCCGTGAATCCAGCGCCGTACCGTCCGCTCGTGGACCTTGAGATACCTGGCCAGGTCGCGGACGGTCATGTATTGGTCCGGTATGTTAGATTTCATGCTTACTCCTGCCCCCTATTGTACCGTGTTATTCCTCGTTGTCAATTTGGGATTCTGATATGGTGAATTTTTGTTCGCCGGAACGTTATTTAATTTTGACAAAATTATCATTATATAGTACAATTCAATAAATAAAAACGGGCCGCGCTGGTGGTTGCGACACCAAAACGGCCCCGACCATGACAGAAAGGCACTTCTGCAATGGCTAAAATCAGTTTAGCATCAATCCTCAAGGCTGACAACTGGGCCGATCTCATTACCGAGATTTACCCCGGTTGTGACCTCAACTTCTGGGCCGCCCGCCGCGCCCAGGCCCTCAAGGAAACACGAACCCCTAAAAAATCCCACAAGTCCACTCGCCGAGCCGGTAAGCCCCGCGCAAAATTTAACTACGCCGTTCAGGACCTCAGCGGAGCCGAACTTCAGCTTACCCGCCGCACCACCGCGACCGCCGAACTGGTAGCCCGCGCCAACGGCCCCGAACCAGGGAGGCGCTCTGATGGCTAAATTCAAACACGCCTTACAGCTTCAGCAGCTTAAGCGGCTCGATCCCCCCGCCGCGGCCAGGGCCGAATCCCTGCTGCCCTGGTTCCCCACCTCGGCGGCCCTGATCGTTACAACCGCCCTTAAAAAACAATTGCGCCGGTTAGGGAACTTGCCCGCTTCAAAAGAAGCGGTGATTGCCTCTTTGATCAAAAGGGTCGAGGGCCAGGAGTTGCCTATTCGGTCCGGCCAGGGCGTTACCCTAATCTACCACCTGGGCGCGCCGATCCAGCTTTACCGCCGGTCGGATGACCGTTTTGCTCTGCGTTGGCGGCTAAAAATGTCGGGACCGGTAGCTATTTTTGGTCACGACATAGACCACGTGTCCAGCGCCCATGCGGGCAAATATAAGTTATCCCCCGCCTGGCGTAAGTCTTTTGAGGCATGGTGGGCGGAGATAGCGCCTCGGTATTAGGAATCAAAACCCCCTCACGCGAGGGGGTTTTGATTTCAAAACGAGAGTTATACCCCCGTGTAAATGATAAAATTCAACGCCAGGTAGGGCGGCATGTTGTTGTGCGCTCCGTTGCCGCCAACACTTGATGTTGGATACGACGCATCTAGTTTTCCATCTCCTTGTGCCCCAACCCAATAAAGACCTCCGGTTGGGGATAGCATATTATGAGTGTGTGCTGGCATTTCTGTTACTGTCAATGTATGCGTCTCTGCCCCTCCACTTCCCCCTATCGAATCCGCTGCTACCGCCGTGACCCTATTGGCCGATGTTCCCCCCATGTCATCCTGGCCCATCGGCATCCTGCCCCGAAAGTCCGGCAAGTTGAATGTGGTCGAACCGTCCCCGGTTCCGAAGGTGGTTCCGATCACGGCATATAGAGCCGCGTAGGTGGTCCGGCTGATTGCCTGTCCATAACACAACAACCAGCCGGCCGGAGCGGTATCCGTTGCCCACATTTTGATTTCGCCTAGTAGTATCCCGAAAGGCGTCCAGGTAGAGCCGTCGTCGCTGTACTCGAAATTACATGTGTCCCTATTTGGCCTGATTCGTCGCGTCTCCCCGGCCATAATCGGCCCATCGAGAGCCAGGGCCACGTCAGCCACGTCCGCATGGGCCGGGCTGCCGGCCACGAAATTCACAAACCTCACATTGGCCTGGTAACTCATTACCCCCACGTTGCCCCCGGCCTCCCCCGTCCAGTCGGTGTCTTGCTCGGAGATAAGCATGTTGGTAGCCTGAATCAAATTCCCCTCACTCAGCGAAGCGTAGACCCTGATCCGGCCTCCATCCGCGTCGTAGTCCCGGAAATCCGCCCCCAACCACAAAATTTGGTCGTAGGTAAAGGTAAATGAAGCGCTGGCAATGACCGTCCGGGTTCCCCCCACCCACTTGACCAACGTGATTGTGTCTGCCGACGAATCCGCCTCAATTGCGTACATATCCCACGAAGCGGCAGTCACATCCTTGACGAAGAAACTTAGCCCCGCTTTACCATCGGCCCCCTTGAGGTACACCCCTGCCTGAATGGTGCCGGAGGCAATGTCGGTAGTGGTCAAGGGCTTGTGGCTTAAATACCACAAAGAGGGGCTGGCTGCCGTTTTGATCTGGCCGTAACTGAACGGCTTACCCGGCTCGCCTGAGCGATTGCCGGGGTAAACGTGCCACTCCCCGGTATCTGTCCCGGTCGAGGCGGCTTTGTCCCAGGAGTTGCCGGTATCGTTGTAGGCGGTCGAGGCGTCCGGGTCGGCTTTGACCAACCTAATGTCGTCAAAATAGATGTATGGATACCCCGCCCCCTGCCTTTTTGACCAAATCCCCACATTGTAGATTGTTGCCCATGATGGAGTTCCTCCGCTATTGGAGAAATCCGACCGCATGACCTTGAGATGGTTCCATCCGGTTGAGAGGGAGCTTGACAAAAAATCATAATAATAATAATTTCCGCCTCCATAACTGAAAGACAACCTGATTGTGTCAATATATGTTAAATCTGGCAGATATAACGATACTATCAAATAATCACCATCTGTAAATCTACCTTCTGCGGTCAGGTCAATTGTTGGGCTATATGTTCTACTGATTGACCCCCAATTTCCCAACGAACTATGGTCTTGAATCCTGATCGACGACGCACCTTCGACTTTATAGGTAGTATCGTAGGTCATGGAGTTTGTGCTATCTGACCAAAACGCCTCCCCGCTTTCGGCGGAGGCCACCCAGAGCCAATACAGAGATTCGAGAGAAGACGTAGCGCTTCCCCCATACCCGTCAAACTTGTCCTGTATCTCGCTTTGCCCCGCATAGGCATAATCCCAATCGGTCCAGTCGCTTGCGTTCCCGGCCCAATCCACCGACCGGATACGGTAATACCTGACCGTCTCTCGCCCGAAAGACTGTAGCGACGGAAAATCGCCCAGGGTAAAGTCCCCCAGGTCAATGGCCCCGGTTCCGCTGCCGTCCAACGCCTGTTCGATCTCGAAATAATAAAACCCCGGGTCCGTCAGGGCAATATCGTTGCTGGCCACAAATAGGCTGTGGCCGTTGATGTTGTTGAGCGCCACGAAGGTGTTAGGTTCCGGCGGCCCGGTTTCGTCCGTACACCAGGCGCTCAATTCGCTTTCGTTCAGTCCGGACACTGATTTTATGGCAAAATAAATATAAGGCGATTCGTAAGGTACGGTCAGGGTTGTCCCGGTCACGTAGCCCATATCGTCCGGGCTGGTTTCGTCCGCCGTGTCGTTCCGGTACACGTGATACCGGTCCGCCCCGGCTGCGGCTGTCCATGTCGCCTGCCAGCCGTTGCGGGTGGCGACCACGACCAGGTTAGGCGGGCTGGGGATAATGCTCCCCTTTCCCGCGTAATTCACATCAGATGTGAATTGCGGCAAAATTGCCAACAGAATCGGCTCACCCTGAAGCTGTCCCAACCGGACCGGCACGCCCTTGACCAGGGCCGCCGACCCCTTGATGTGGTCCGGTATCCTTACGTTCCGCTTGACCTGCTCGGTCGAGACCAGTTTGACGCTGGCCGTCTCTTTCTGGATTTCCGTTACCCACCCATCAAAGGGGAAATCCCCCTTTGTCCTGACCAATTTCTCTATACTCTCGGAAGCTGAAATATTTGCCATAGACCCACCGCCAAAAATAGGAAGATAATAATGATTGCCGCCGCCGCAACTGCCCGCATGGGCCTGCTGTGGCGAATGAAGCCAACCCGACACGACCAAAACCAATACGGAAATGACGACGATAACCCTTCTCATACGGCCTCCTGTGTGAAATAGTGAACTTTTCCCAAGTATACCACCAAACACTAAACCCTTACAACGCTACCGTTTGCCGTGTTGAAATTTTCATCACCGCTTTGGGATTGTCGCCCGCCTCAAGTTCAATGGTCACATCGTCCACGATAAAATCACCGGCCACGCTTTGCCGTGACACCGTGATCGTGGTCACGTCCTCTGGCTCGATTCGTAAATCGGGCGCGCCCTCGAAGGTGGCCTGCTGCTGCTGCTCCGCCGTCTCGGTGATGATCGCCAGGGCCTCCCGGTAGGCCGCCTCCCGCGACACAATGGCCGAGTTACTGACGATCTTGAACCGTTCCCCCTGCTCGGCCAGGACTGCCGACCGCGCCACCGCGTAAGCGTCCGTCCCCTGCACCCGCACCCTTGATAGATACCGTCCGTTGCATTGGATTGACGACTGCCATAATTGGTCGTCGTCAAAAGCCGGCCCGTCGGGATGGTTGGAGAAGTAGCTGAATTTCAGTTTGCCGTCGTAGGTGAAAACTGCCTTGACTCGGCGGTCTCCGATAATCTGGCTGTCGATAACCTCGCTGACCGTTTGCCCGGCCTCCTGCGCCACCCGCCCGACCAACTCGAACAGTTCGGGCACGTAAATCTCCGTGAATGTAGTGCTGCCCCCCGTCGCGTACAGGCCGAAATACAGTCCCAACGGGGTCGTGTCGGTGAACGTCCCCATCAGTATCCCGGCAATCCAGACCGAATAGACCGCCCCCTGTGCGCTGAACCTGACCGGCACGCTTGCGGTGGGTATCAATTGGATGGGGATGGGCGAATATTCCCGCGCTGTCGTTACCTCGGCCCCACCGCTGTAGCGGCGTTTGACCACGTAATAATTGACCGCGCTTCCGGCTGAGTTGGCCGTGCTATGGGCTACCAGCCCCAACCGGATACATTCGTCGGTTGGCGTCGTCACGCTGACCCCGCGCAAGAACACCCCGGCCTCGTTGGTGCTGGCCGGTAAGCTTACCTTCAGGTCGATGGTCGGATTTTCGATAGGTAGGGCGTAGTTATAGGTACTGCCCGAAGCAACAACCCGGCTGGCCTCGTCCACTTTGGCGTCAAAGGCGGCCTCGGTGAATCCCCGCCAGCAGAACCGGCGCAGGTGGTCCTCGACCGTCTGGCTTCTGCCGCAGTCGGATGTTTTGATGTCCCAAAAGTCCACGTAATTGATGAGGTTGCCGAGCATCGTAATGCCGTACTGCAGCCCCCGCCAGGTCATAGGGCTGTGGGACCGGCCCACAATCCCGAAGCCGGGCGAAAACCGGCCCGCTTTGTACGACATGGCGAAGCGCCACAGGTTTTTGGTTCCGGTCGAGTGAGGCCGGTAGTAACAGTAGATCGTTCCCCCACAGACGTGCATTTTGAGATCCGCCGGGTAGCCCGGCGTCAGCCCGGTGGCGGACACCCCGGCCACGGCCCGGCCAATCCAGCTCGTGCCGCTGTAATCGAATTCGACCAGGTAGAGCATATTCGAGGCGGTTGTGACCCCGCTAAAGTCCACACTGTCGTAGCTCTCCCCGTTCCAGGGAGCGTGAATGTGGCTGGATGTGGCGAACCGGGAATCGTGTTCCCAGATGAACATGTATTTTTTGCCGGTCTCCGGGGCCATGCAGATAAGCCCGGCCATGACCGCGTACTGGGGCATAGCTTGCGGGTAAGGCGATCCGTCCCAACCGGTGAACTTGTAAAATGGTCCTCCCCCCGGCCCGGACAGGTAGGTACTGAATGAGACGGTGGTCACGACCCCGTTGGCCTTGACGACGGTAGCGTAGAGGGATTCGTCATTCGATGTGTTTTGCCGTTTGTAGTTGGTCCTGAAATAGGTGGTGGTCTGGCTGCTGTTATTGCCAAACCGGACACTGGCCTCGATCATCCCTTCATCCGACACCCCGGCCTGTCCAACCCAACAAATATCCTTGAACCAGGTGCTTACCCGGTCGGCCCATTCGTTCCCCGCGTCGGTCCAGCGTCCGCCGTAAAGCGCGGCGCTGGCAACCCCATTTTCGTTCAAATTTGTGGCCGGGAACGAGGTCAGCCGCAAAGCCACCTGGTTGTTCAGGTCCGTATATTGGCCTGTAAAAAATAGTTCCGGCCATGTCATCGCGGTCGGCGTCCAGACGCCCCGCTCGATGGTCAGGTGGTCGTCCGTGTCGCCGTCTAGGGTCAGTGAACTGAGGGGGATAAATTCTTCTACCTGCTCCGGGTTGGTATTGATGAGCAGGTTATCGGCCCGGCAGTTGAGCGTTGCCCCCTCGCTAAAACTGCCGTCCTTATCTACCTCCAACTCAGGGGTATTGAGGTCGATGTACCCCTGCCCGATCTGGACCAACTCAGCAGGTATGCCGTAGTAAGCCCGCGCCAATGCTCCGCTGTCAACCACGCTGCCCGCCGCAACCAGGATGGACGGGTCAGCCAGCTTTACGTCAAGGGTCATCCCCTGGCGGTTGTTGCGGGTCAGGCTCCACCCCTGGGCGTAGTCTTCCAGGTCTTGCGGCTCCAATACCTCGCACAAAAACGCGGCCTCTGGCGACTCGAATACCGACCGCCAACCGAGGGCGTACAGTGTCTTGGAACCGTCGTGATTGACCGCGACGATAGAGGCGGCGGTCAGGTCATCCGGGTCGCCAAGATACTGGAAATGGGTCAGGTACTTTCCATCTTCCGAAAAGCGGGCGAATACCACCTCGTCCATTCGGGGCAAACTCTGCGAGCTAACCGACTGCTCGTAATCCGACGGCTCATTGTGCCGGTTCCAGGCCAGGAAATTGACCCCCTCTATCTGAAACCCCCGCGCAAAGACGGCCAGATGTAGCCAGGTATCCTCATTAAAATCCACCCGGTCGATCTCCGGACCCTTCTCCCACCAGCCGTTGCGGTAATAGATGAAGGTCATAATGGACTGGCTGTGTGTGTCGTAGCCCCACCGTCGCCAATAAGTCACCCCCAAACTGAGGATAACCGTATTGGCGTCGACGTTATTGCAGGCCAATCCCCCGCAAAACCGCTTGCTCCATTGGGCGGTCAGCCGGGTGGCGCTGGTGTCGCCGAACCCGGCGCCCTGGTCCGGGTCGTCTCTGACCAGGGCGGCCTCGGCCCGGGTCTGGAAGCTGGCAAACGAGCTATCCGATTGCCACGTCCCTGAAAGGTAATAGCGTTGGATGGTAAAGCCGTAAACGGCCGGCTGCCAGGAGACCAGGCTGGCCTCGACCTGGGTATTGAGCAGGACAAAAACCTCGGCAATCGAACAGGAGGCCAACTGCATCGAAGCCAACTGCACCCCAGTCCCCAAACTGGCAATCAGGGCCGGAGTCCCAACTACCCCGGCATAGCTCACATCCACGCAGTATAGAGCGCCGGTCGCTAGCAGGTAAAATATCCTGAAATCAGTGCCTGAATGAACCACCGCAATCGAGCCGCCGTGATACGCCCCGGAATTGGCAGTCCAGGCCGGGTACATCAGCCCGGTGATACCGGTCGAAACCCATAACGAATCCCAATTTGCCGGCGTCTCCAGGTCTGTCCCTGCGACCAGGGCCACGTATAGTATCCCATCTTGTGGGCTGGCATAGCTGCCGGAACGAGCGCGGCAAATAATATCCTCCCCGGTCCCGTTCCCGTCAGCCGCTACCGCCGCCGAGTGGCCGTGCGCGTACTGCTCCGTCTCCCCGGCAGACAGCCCGCTGATGCGGGCGGTCCAATCGGGCAGCCACCGTTCAACCGTAACCTGGCTGGCCGGGCTGCGGTCCATGCTGCCCATCTCTGTAGTTAAAGCGGCGGATAGCGTCCTGGTCATGTCTGCCGTAACCTCAGCTTTAGGTCCACCCTAAACGGCGCGGACGTGTCCACCAGGGCGTATTCCGGGGCCTCCGGCAGTTCGGTCTCGAAAAAGACGTTACCCTGGTTCGTCCCAAAAATGTCGGTGAACGGGGCGTACGCCAGCGCATAGGCCGCTGTCAGGTCGCTCCAACTGCCGTAAGCCGAATCGACCGGGCTGAATTCGACCATGATCGTAACTTCCCAGCGGTAGGCGGTGTAGCCAAATGTCTGGGAGAGGGTCTTGCCCCCGATGGTCGTGCTCAGTTGTTGGGCCTTTTTGGAGATGGCCCGGAACGACCGTTCCGAGGTTAGATACCGTTTTGAGTTGATGACGATATAACGGTTAGCCATCTACACCCGTCCTGACTGGGCCTGCCCGAATAGCGTCCGCAGCCTTTTGTCCACTTCCCGGCCTATATCCTGCGGGCTGCCGCTCCCACCGTTGATAGTGATCCCGATGTCGCCCCAGGTGTTACTGGTACTGTTGGACACGGGCGAGGCGGTGGCGGCGTTCAGGGCCATGTCCGGGACGGCGGCCAACTGCGCGGCCCCGCCAAAAATCTGGCCCATGTCCGGCATGGCCCCCATCGCCGAGGAGACGCCCTCGATGGCGTATTGTAAGGGGGCAGGTGAGCCGGGGGTGAGCCAATCGGGAAGGGCCAGGTCGCCCAGGGCCTTGCCCAGGTTCGTTATTTTGGTCAGCCAGCCCTGAGTCGAACTGCCCAGGCCCAGGATGGCGTCTTTCAGGGCCGTTATCTCGTCAAAAAATTCACGAGCACTCCCCAGGACAAAATTGATAGCGGTCCCTACATTGTCCAGATTCAGCTTGAACGAGGTCAAAACCAGGTCTACCAGGCTGAGCGGCTCCTCGATGACGCCCAGGGCGATGAACCAGTCGTTCCACCACTTGGTCAGGTTCTCAATGGCGGTCGCGGTCCCGGAAATAACGATGGCCGCAAGCTGAAGCCCGACCACAATCGCGTCAAGGGTCAGCTTGAACGCGGTCAGTACCCCGGCCCCCAATGCGCCCATAACCCCCCCAAACGAAGCAACCTGGCTTTCTCCGCTGCCAAAGGCGGTCATGATCCGGTTGATCGCGTCGAGGATCATGGCGCTGGCCGGCCCCCAGGCCGTGCTGATCTGGGCGCTGAATTGGCTCCAGATCTGGCCGCCGGCTGTCACGAACTGGTTAAGACCTTGCAGGGCGGTAAGCAGGCTGTTGACCTGGTTCATTACCGCCGCCACCCTTGACACCGCTTCGGGCGGGACGATAGCCAGGAGTCCGGCTTTCAGGCCGCCAAGAAACCCGCTAACCCCGCCCCCTTCAGCGCCGAAGCCGACCGTAAACGCCTGGACGAATTGATCGGCCTTGTCTTTGGCTAACAAAAGCTGCTGCCCGAGCTGCTCGACCTGCCCCATCACCGCCGCCACCTGGGGCACGGTTTCGGGCGGGACGATAGCCAGGAGTCCGGCTTTCAGGCCGCCAAGAAAGCTCATCAACCCCCCGCCGTCCCCGCCGACGGCAAACCCCACCGCAAACGCCTGGGCGAATGCCCGAACTTTGGCCGCCGCCTCTTCGGTCCCGGCGGCAATATCGCTGAAAAAGCCGACGATATTGCCCGTATTGGCGTTCAGTAGGTCCGAGGCGGTCCTGATGGCGTTGGTAATGACCGGGATAAATTCGTCGCCAACGGCGATCTGGATCGTCTCCACGATCCCGCCAAAAATATCCATCGCCCCGGCCAGGTTATCCATCCGGGCGGCGGCAGCGTCGGCGGCTGAGGTGTCCGCCATTGTCGTTTGCAGTGCCTTGAAACCCGTCTCACCCTTCTTGGCCAGGCCCACCGCCGCCCGCATCGCATCCGTGCCGAAGATGGTGGATAGGGCATTATTGCGCTGTTCTTCGGATAGTCCACTCAGGCCGGCCTGCAGTTCGCCGGAGATTTTGGCCATACTTTTCATCCGGCCGTTGGAGTAGAAAAACTCCATTCCCAACTGCTGCATCATGGTTGCAGCTTCTTTGGATTGGGGAATCAATCGCTGTAAGAACGTCTTAAACGACGTGCCGGCGTCGGAGCCGGAAGCGAAGAGGGGAGAGATAGCGGCAATAGCAGTGTTGAAGTCGTCAAACTCTACCCCAACTGAGGCCGCCACGCCGCCGCCCTGGGCCAGGGCCAACTGGTAATCCTGAATCCCAAACTTTGAGTTGTTGACGACCGAGGTGATCCCGTCAACAGCCTGCTCCATACCCGCCGCCTGGATGCCGAATTGGGCCATCGCGTCGGTAGCGATATTGGCGGACAGGCCAAAATCAGCCCCGGTCGCGTTGGCTAAAAGTACGGTTGACCGGGCCGCCCCGTCCAGGATTTGCTGTGTAGTTAGCCCGTTGCGGGCCAACAGTTCAACCGCCTGGGCCGCTTCCAGCGAGGACACTTTTAACTTGGGGTCGATCCCCAGGTCGCTAATGAGCGCCTTGAGCTGCCCCATTTCCCCACTGGTCGCCCCCAGAACCGCCTGCACCCCATCGAGTTGGGCCTCCAAATCGGCGGTCACGCCGACACTGGAGCCAATCGCCCCAACCAGCCCGCCCGCCGCCGCCCCAATTCCGAGCAGGCCGGCGGCAGTCAGCCCCATGATCGGGTTGATCCGCATGAAGCCGGATTCCAGGCCGCTCAGAGCGCGTTTCGCATCATCTACGCTCTTTTGGACTCCGAGCGTCGAGATTATCACTTCGCCATATGCTGTCCCTACATTCACACCGCCGGCCACAGTCTAGCCTCTCCCCTGAACGGCGTCATGCGCCTGTTGATACCTGGCTTTGGCCCGCAGGTATCGCTGCATGTGCGCCTCGGATTTATTGGCGTCCGCCTGGTATTTTTGCAGAGCCGCCCGCCGCTCGTCCAGGCCGGGGTTGGTATAGTAAGAGTGCTGCCAGAAATGGCAAAGCGAACACTCGACCCCTACCTCGACCTGACCAGCCCCTGCCGGCCGGCGGTTGATATTCAGCGTAAAAACAGCCTGACAACTCGGACACGTGACCAGTAAATTAGCCGCCATGTCCCTCCTCTTTCTCGGCCCTCAGCAGGGCCGTCAGGGGGTCCTCCCCCGGCTTTGCTTTGACGACCTTGACCCCGGGCCGGTTGCTCAGGTTGGCGTATCGCCGTCCGCTGTCCGGTCCCGGCCCCAACACCTGGACCAGCACTGCCGCGACCGACTTACGCTTTCCTTTGGATTTACCGGCGTTTTTAGCCAGCGCCGCCTCGACCTCTAGCCCCACCTCCAGCACGGCCATGTCAAACTGGACAGCCGCCCATTCGCCCAGGTATTCGGCAATCCGGCCCACCTCACTGGGTCTGCCGCCGTAGGTTTTACACAGGTTATGCAGCCGGTATAGTTCCCGCCGATTCCGGACGAAAGGGCCGGAGCCTGCTGGCTAACCCGTTACCCCATTCAAAAATGGCCTTTCGGTCGCTAAAGGTCAGTTCGTCGATATAGAGCGACCCTTCCGGTGGGAAAGCGGTCATGTCGGGCTGGCCCTTGTTGTCTACTGGGCGCAGCAGCACCTTTGGCTCCTCGGCGCAGGCGCACACGACCAGGTTGACCACCTGCACGTATTTACGCAGGTCGGCCTCGCTGATGGACTTGAGATTAAGGCCGGGGCCGGCCATCTGGGCCGCTTCGGTGCTGAGTGTCTGCGGGATACTACCGAGTTCGATCAGGTCGAAGATGCCCGCCTGCTTCAACCGCATCACATTCCCGCTGGGTAAAATCTGAAGCTGGCTTCGGTTCTTGCGCCACTCTATGGCAGGCGTTGGGCCTGTAACCTGCTGCCCGGTCGGGTTTGCCTGCCTGATCGTTTCCACAGCTTCGGTTAAAACTGCTAAAGGGTCGGCCATCAGCTTAATTCCGCGTCGGTTTCGAGCTTGATGATCTGGTACAGGTAGCCGTTGCTATCCTTTACGGCAATCCCCGTGCCGTTGGTCACAAAAAACTCTTCTCCCTGCATATTCCCCTCCAGCCCGTTGAACTTGACCTTTGGGAACTTGACCCAGACGCTATCATTACCGGCCCCGACAGCCCGGCCCCACACCTGGATGTATGGGAACGGTTTACCTGCGGTGCGGGTAAATGTCGTGCGCCGGTTGGGAGTCGAGCCGGTTGTCGTTGCCGAATCGCCGGTCATAAAAGCGTAAGCCTCCAGCGAAATCCCGCCGGCCGCCAGGTTGACCTCGACCGATTCGGGAAACCCCACGCTGGCTACAACCACGTCGTCACCTTTCAGTTCGGCGCTGACAATGTTCTCCGACCAGGTTAGTTCCTGAGCCGCCGGTAGATCGACGACGGTCAGTCCATCAGTAGAGACAAGTTTGATATCTCGAAGTCCAAATAAATAGCCATCAGCTATATCTGCCATAGCAAATCTCCTTTCTTATTTAGTTAAAAAACGCTAACCCAACCGCCATTTACGATCTGGCAGCAGTACCAGGTGCAGCGGTGTGCCGTCTCCGCCAATCGAGCGGTGTAACAGTTCGGTAAACCATAACCGGGCCAATTCCAGGGCTTTATTGCGCTGCTGTCGCTGAGCGTCCGGCAGGTTGACCGCCTCCTGAAACGGCGTCAGGGCCAATCCCCACGCTTCCGCCGGCAGGTTCCTGGCTTGTGGGTAGTATTGATCCCGGATAACCCCATCGCCCTTAGCGCCGCTATTTAGGCACTCCTTGATATGGTCGATCACGGCCGGGTACATCCGGTCCAGTACGACCTCAAACTTACCCGGTTCAACTTCTGTAGCGAGTTGTAAGGCTTTAAGCATAGATACTCTCCTTTATGATTGCGGTGAGACCCTGAACTCGGCATTTTGAATGGTCAGGGATTGGCCGTCAGATACCACCCGGTCGCTAACCAGGTCAAACGCGCCGATTACCTGCCGGCTGCCCGCCGTAGCGTTGTCGTCTCCAATAGCCATGTACCGCGCCCCATTGCCGCTGGCCGGGAGCGACCCGCCGCTGGCCGTCCAGACAATATCCGCCGCCTGGACCAGGGCGCGGTCGTTGGAGTCATCCTCGGTCAACACGTCGAATCCGGCTGACGAGCGGGCAATAGACTGCCCTCCGGCTGTATAACCGTCCCCGGCGGCGATTTCGGTCAGGTCCCCAAAGGTGTTTGTGTCCACCGTCGGCGCTGTGGCGCTGGTGAACAGGGCGGCGTAAAAATTCGACGGGGCTGTTGCCGCCCGAAAAAATACCCCCATCATCAAGTAAGCTCCGCGATTACTCCACGGCATAAAGACCTCCTCTTCAAAAATTACAAAATTTGACCTGCTCCGCCCGACCCCTTGACCGTTCCGCTCCGGCCATGTCCTGTCGTCGCTGCGGTGCGCCCGTGCCCCAATACTACCGCCGCCCGGTCTGCCCCTGTGACCGCTCCTTCCCGGCCCACGCTGGTGACAAGCCCGATTGAAACGATAACCATCGTTATGGTGACATCAGGCTGAAGGACGGTCAGGGTAGCCAGGATCACTGCCGGGGTCAGGGCCAGGCTGTTCAAAACAACCGTTGGGTCAACGGTCGTGGCCGTGGCCTCGATCTCCGCCGGGGTCAGGGCCAGGCTGCTTTGAATAACTGTTGGGGCGGCTACTGTAGCTACGGCATCAAGCTCCGCCGGGGCCAGGGTCAAGCTACCCTGGACAATCGTTGGATTGGCCACCGTTGCCAGGACCTCGGCCTCTATAGGGGAGATGCTGATCCCACTGGTCGATACCGCCGGATCGACTACCGTCGCCAGGGCCTCAAGCTCTGCCGGGGTCAGGGTCAGGCCGCTCTGGATAACTGTAGGGTCAACCACCGTCGCCAGGGCGTTGGCTTCATCCGGAGTCAGGGCTAATGCGCTTAAAATAACGGTTGGCTCAACTACTGTGGCTATGGCGTCGATTGCCGCCAACGCTATGGCCAGACTGCCCAGAACAATCCCCGGATCGACCGTCGTCGCCAGGGCCTCTATCTCCGCCGGGGCCAAGGTGAGGCTGCTCTGGATAACTGTAGGATCGACCACCGTCGCCAGGACTTCTATCTCGTCCGGAATCAGGGCCAGGCTGCTTTGGATGACCCCCGGATCGACCGTCGTCGCCAGGGCCTCTATCTCCGCCGGGGTCAAGGTGAGGCTGCTCTGGATAACTGTAGGGTCAATGACCGTCGCTAGGGCCTCGGCCTCTGCGGGGGAGATACTTATTCCGCTGGTCAATACCGCCGGATCGACCGCCGTGGCCAGGGCGTCAAGCTCTGCCGGGGCCAGAGTGAGGCTTCCTTGAATAACCGTAGGGTCAACGACCGTCGCCAGGGCCTCGATCTCCGCCGGGGTCAAGGTGAGGCTACCCAGGACAACCCCCGGATCGACCACCGTAGCTAGAGCGTCAAGTTCTGCCGGGGTCAGGGCTAATGCGCCTAAAATGACGGTTGGTTCAACCACCGTGGCCAGGGCCTCGATCTCCGCCGGGGTCAGGACCAATGCGCTTAAAATAACGGTTGGCTCAACCACTGTGGTCGTGGCGTCGATTGCTGCCAATGTTATGGCCATGCTGCTCTGGATAACCGCCGGATCGACCACCGTCGCCAGGGCGTCAAGCTCTGCCGGGGTCAGGGTGAGACTGCTCTGGATAACCACCGGATCGACGGTTGCGGCTACGGCGTTGACTTCTGCCGGTGTCAGGGCCAGTCCGCTCTGGATAACCGTTGGGTTAATAATCGTCGCCAGAGCTTCGATTGCTGCCGGGGCTACCACTACCGGTTCTCCCCCCGTCGCCGCAAATGGAATAACCCATACCATTGACTTCCAGGAAACAGGCGGGGGAGACTGCTCCACCACCGAGCCGTTAGCCGTCCAGGAATGGTTGTTGCCGGAAAAATCCCTGTACCTTTCGGTTTCTCCGCCTATCACCGGCCACCAGCCGTAAACCGCGTTGTCGTATTCCGGCATGATCGCGGTTCGCTCCGGCTCCACCGGAACCTGGCCGGTCTGCCAGGCTTTCATCGTCCCAATCCGGCAGTCGAGCGGGATGTACTCATTCGCCAGCATCGCCACTTCCATTCGGGTAGCCGTTGTCCGGCTGCTGACGCTCTGGGTTGACGTGCCGATAACTTTACCGTTCAGATAACCCACCAGGGCCGCCGTCCCGGTCCTTACCATTCCAACCCAATACCAATTATTGGCGGCAATCGTCCCTGACCCGGCAGTAACGTAACTGCCGCCCGCTGCCGCCTCTACCCGAATTTGGTTAGCTTCCAGGTAGATAGTGTCGTAGTTGTTGAGACTGTTGTCACCTACGACGATGATGGCCTGGTTATCCGTCACGTCGAGCGGATAAACCCAGGCAAACCAGGCATAGGGCGAGTTGTAATTCAATGGGTTGGAGGTAATGGTCAACCACTTTTTGCTTAATGTCTGGTCGATAAAACCTAACGACGCAGCATCAGGCCGCAGCCGCCCGTAGCGATATAAAAAAGGCCAGAACTGCTTCTTAGGCATAAGCCGTAACCACCCACCCCGTCCCCAACTGAGCCGTCCAGGTCGAGGCCGCCCCGCCCCCCACCTGCACCGACACCAGATACCAACCCGGCGTCAAATAAACATCTCTCCGCTGCACCAGCCCCGCCGAGGTTGGCCGAGGGAAGAGGACCGCCAACGTCCCGGCTGTCTCCCATGTCGTCCCCAGGTCGGTGGACCGGAATAACGTCACCTCCGCCCCGGCGCTGATGGAAGTAGTATTGGGGTTAGTGATGGTAATCGGGAACCACCCCTCGATCTCCTGCGTCAAAACGGCTGAAAACGTGGCAAAGCCGGACTGCGCTCTGCCCATCCCGCCGACAAAAGTCGAAACCAGGGCTTGAATTACGTTCATCAGGCAAATCCTCTCACCGGAAAAGGTTCTGAAATTTGAAACTCGCCCGGTTCAGGCAAATTCTCAAACGTGACCGGCGTCACCCGCAGGTGATGGCAGTGAATATCCAAAGCGGCGTAAGCTGGGATACCCAACCGCCTGAGTCGGAGAAAGAAGCTGTGGTCCTCCGAGTAAAAGCCAAGCCGGTCGAAGGGTTCCTCTTTCAACTCTCCTGCAATCCGGTCGAACACGCTCCGCCGCACAAACAAACAGCCCGCCCCGGCGCTGCCAATTTGCAGTACCTTGACCCCCACCGGCCAGTTCGCCAACGGCTGCAAGCCCGGCGCTTCCTCTGGTCCCGTCCACTCATAAAGCACCGGTACGTGTGGCGGCTGTTTCATCTGGTAAACACCGGACAGAACATCCACCTGGTACTTGTCCGCCGTCCACACTAACCGGGCCGCCAGGTCAGGTTCAAAAATATGGTCAGTGTCCAATTGAATGAGCCACTCACCCAGAAAGCGAGTGACCAGCGCATTGCGAGCCGGTGCGTGGTCGGAAAAGGCGCTCCGTTCATAGTGGACGTACTGCCCCGGCTGCATCCACTCGGCGTTGTAGGCAACCATCTGCCCCCAGGCCCAACAGAACTGCTCCAACACCGCCGGCAAGCCGCCCAAATAGGCCACCGTCCCCACCACCTTATTGCCTAATAGCATCGATCCACCCCGCCCATTGTTCTGCTACTCTCTGCCAATCGCACCTAACCCGCGCTTCGGCCATCATTGGCTGCCTGATAGCTTCCTGTCCTTCCGGGCTGGCGGTCAGCCGTACTATCGCATCCACATACCGCGCCCGCACCAATGTATCCCCGCCTGGCGAGCCTTCGATAAACACGCCATGTTTGACGTTATCCAACACGCCCCAATATGGCCGGGTGATCGGGACCGCCCCCAGGCATTGGGCCTCCATTGAGCTAATGCAGCTCGTCTCGCTAAAATCGGTCGGGTAGACCCATAGCCCCGACTTCATAAACTCCTGGTAGAGTTCTCTCTGCCCTACCCGTCCGTGCCACGTTACCCCCGGCGTTTTCTGAGCCTTCTCGACAATATCAAACGAGGCTCGCCAGGGGCGTTTATCCCCGTGCGCCGCCGCTATCTTTTCGATATTATCCAGCCCGTAGAAGATGTGCAGTTCCAAATCCTCCACATATTCCCGCGCCCGTTCAAAGATTTTTAGCAGCGTCCCTAACCCCCGGTCAGGTGAGGAGGAATAAATCAGCCGCCTGGGGTTGCGCTCTACCGGTTCCAACTGCCCGATCAGGTCCACCCTGACCCCGTTACTACTCAATACCAGCGACCCGTTCAGGTACGGGGCCAAATTAGCCAGGTAAGCCTGGTGGGTGCGGCACAGGGCCATCACTCTTTCGGCTTTGGCAGTTTCCTCGCCCCAATCTGGATACCACACGTCCTGACATACCAGCCAGGCCCGCCTATCCTCTGCCGGTTCAAATTCCTTCAAAGCGGAGGGCTGACGGTAAATGACCCACAGGCCCTCTTGAGACAGATTGGCCTCGCTCACGTCACGCCATCTCACCCCGCGCCATTCGCCTGGCTCACCGGGTAAAGCGGTATAGCTGATAACCTCATGGCCCATCTCGGCCAGCCGCCGGGCCAGTTCGATATGGCTGGTCTCGCTGCCGCCGATACCCGCGCCGTCCAGGTTGCGCCAGTCCCAGGGTTCTATTCTATTCGGCGAATAGAAATAAATCCTCACGCCGCCGCTTCTTCCGCTGCTGTCACCCCGGCAATGTCGCTAAAAACCTGGTTGACTGTGAATTGAATGTCACTGTCTGTCGATTCGGCGGTGATAGCCGCATTAGCCGCCACTGCCCGCCGGAACCGCTCCTCATAAGCGGCCACATTGTTGAGAATACCGACCCCCAGCTCGTGCCGTTTGGTCGTTCCTGCTGCGCTGATGGCCGGCGTCTCGCCCACTACCGCCAGGGCCGCTGTGACCATAGCCACCCTGACCTTGATCTGAAAACTGGGGCTGGATACCAATTCATCCTGTTCGATGAAGCCCATCACTCCTCCTGTACTGCTTTTGATTGTCTCTTTTTCGTGGGCTTAACCTCTGCCGGGCTTACTATCGGGGTCACCTCCGGGCAGTCTGGGGCATCCGGCTCCGCCTCTTCAAACGGTTCCCCCGGCTGAGTCAGGATGTCCAACGCGATCGTATCGTCCTCTACGACATGGACCTGGCCCGGCTGAAAGACGAAGCCGTGAATCTCTCTAATTTTGAACGGATGCGCCCATCGAATACGTGTCGCCATTCATTACCTCCGTACAAATCCAGGCAGGCGAAAAAGCCGCCGGCTTCAAACAAAACGGCGCTGGAGAGAAAATCTCTCGCAGCGCCGTGTGTCTCGGTTCCTGTACGCTAAAATAATTCGATTGTCACAAGCCTGAATCCAGTATACCTCATTTCCCCCAAAAATACAATACCCGGCGAAAAATAGTTCGCTCCAGGCGAATTAACGCCGCAGTACCAGGCACTCAAACCGGCTGATCTCCAGGGCGGCGGCGAGCGGGTCGTCCCGCTGCTGGGTGACATCGCCAATCCAGCGGATATGCCAGGCCCCGGCTGTGGGAGAAGTGGGGGTCAATTTTATATCGTGTAGTAGTTCGTACAACTGCTCGCGGGCCTGAACGATACTGCTGTAGCCCAACAGATCGTACAGGTAAAAGCTGGCTACCTGCCGGGCGCTGTGGGTGTAAGGACCGGTAGGAGAGAAATCGCCCATCTTGAGCAGGGCGCAAGTACACAGTTCCCCCTGGACAAAGGCATCCGGGGTAGTGGTCCGGCTGATATGATTGACCGTGTAGGCGTCGTACAGCCCGCCTGTGAGGATACCCATCAAGGTGCTGTCGGCTATTACATGATTATAGATTGCCTGGCGCATAAGGTTCCACCCCGAATCTAAGTTCCCGCCAATTTTTGGTTTCGATAGAGGTGATGATCAGCCGCCACCCCGGAGGCAGCTTGATGGTCAGCCCGCCGTTCGGTTGGGGTTCAATGGTATAGGTGGGGCCGGAAGTGGCGACGGTAACGGGCGAATTGTCTGCTTGGACCTGGTCCGAATCGGTCATGGTTTATCCCCGGTAGCTCGCCCCTTTTCTGAGTTGCCGCCCGCCAATTGCAGCAGTCAGGTCCTTGCGGATCCGCTCTATGGCCAGCAGGATGGTCGGCCATATAATTTCAAGCCGGCCACCGTGCGCCAATTCCAGGTAGACCCCATAATCAACACTGTGGCACAGGTAAATCGTCACCCGCCCCGGCTCCTGCTTGACCACGTAAAACAGCCCGGCCCTGGCGTTGCCGGTGCGGTCGGTCCAGGGCGCATTTCTGCGGGCGTAATTCTGCATGGCCTGGCCGTTTTTCTCACCGACCAGGAGCGCCGCCTTGATAACCTTGACCCCGTAACTGTCCAGGTTATTGGCAATAAACCGGGGCGGCGTCTTCCATTTGAAGCCGGTTTGCCTGGCGGTCATCTTCTCAACCCCCAGGCTTTTAACTGCTCCCTCATTTTGCCCCGCTCCAATGCGACGGCCAGGTTCTTACGGGGAGCAAAAATAATCTTAACCGGTTCAGGGGCCGGGACGAAATAAAGATAGGAAAAAGCACCCGTGCTGTCTGCGTCCCGGACTGCCCGGATCGTCAACTCATTTGAACTACCGGTGGTTGCGTCGTTAGGACTGTACATTGCGTATAGTAGAATCGGGCCAAATATTTACCCCGGTCAGTTTTACCACTTCGTCTATCAGGTCGGTATCCACCAGGTTTTTTGTCCCGATTGAGGCCATGGCAATCGCAACCTGTTCGAGTTGTTGTAACCGTTCCAACTCGTTCAAGGTCTGCTGTATGATGTTGACCACTTCCGGACTGTCCGCGAAGCGCAAAATCAGGCGTAAAGCTGAAATCAGGTCAATTTGAGACATATTTTCCTCGTTATACAGTATGTAACTTAAGATACCTTAAGTTACATACTATCACAGATGCCTCGTTTGCTTTTCAACCTCTACCACCCAAGGCAGCCGCTTTGCCTCGCGCAGGGCGTCGATCACCCGTCCGTCGCCCCTGACTTCAATTATTTCTCCGTCCGGCCCGTAGAATTTCGCCTCATTTGCCGGTATAATCGCCAGTGGCCCCAACATCTGGCTCAGGTAAGTGGGCAGTCCCGCCTCTTTCCGGTACCGCTCGACAATCTCTGTAATAGCCAGGATAACCGGATGCCGGGGCGGATAACCGGCCCGCAAAAGATGCTGGCGTGTTTTGAGTAGATCACGAATAACCGGGGCGGCCATCTCCACTGCCCTGCTCCAATGTCATAACCTTTTGATGCCCCGGACATATTCCCCTGCCCCAACCGGTCTCTGTCCGGGATGGAGCTTTAGCCAGAGACGGTATAGCAGCGCGGTCATCTTTCTCCCTCCGAACTACTACACGCAACACACTGCGGCCATACCTGCCGGGTTGTCGCCATCAAGTCATGCCAACTCAGGGGCGCATGCCGGCTCTGGTGCAGGTAAATAAAATAAATCAGGTGGAAAGCGTATAGTCCCGGCCTTTTTGGCGGCATCCCTTAAGCTTCACCAGTAGGCGGATCGTAGACCTCGATAATCTGGGCCAGTTCCTTACGCTGCAAAAATGCTTGCCGGCCCACCGGCCAGGCGGCCAACAGGATCGGGTACAGTTGGTTTTGGTCCAGAAATTCGGCCAGCGGGACCAGGAATTGGCTCAGAATATAGGCGCTGCCGGTTGACAACAGTAGGGCCGCGATTTCGGCCAGCAGCCCGCCCAGTTTCGCCTTGTCCTGCCCGGCCAACAGCCCGAAGTTGACCTTCTTGAGTTGGTCGGTAAACAGGTTCCCCAGGTGGCCGCCGCCCCACAGCGCGGCCAGGGCGCTTACCAGGAGCGTCACCGCCTCTACAGCCGTATCGGGCAGGCCCGCCCCGTCGCCGGCGTGGACCGCCGGCGCAGCCATTAGCCCTACCAGCAAAATAACCAATAAGACGATGTGGTTTTGTTTCATGGAAAAATCCTCCTTATAGATCGCCCAGAATCGTTCTGAGCTGCTCGATAAATTCAGGCCCGCAGCGAGCCTTGATTTCGACAAGCGCCTGCCGTACTACCTCCGGCGGCGCGTTTATAATATGCCCGGCCAGGGCCAGGTAACTTACCTCGTCAAGTTGCAAGATAGCCTCCCCGATCATTTGCAGGTCGGCCATCCGGTCCGCCGGAATGGGCAGCATTTCGGTCTGGGCCACCATCGCGGCCAGGAGTGCGTTCTGATGGATCAATTGCAGCGCGGCCTCATTCATTTTCATGAGTTCGCTGTAGAACCGCTCTGAGGTCAAATTGGCCGATCTGACCTCCTGGAACAGGGCCATAACCTGCTTTTGATAATGGACCGTGTCTTGCTGTACCCGGCTGAACCGTTCCATGAACGCGCCGGCGGCATCGCTCAGGTTTATCTTTTTGCGATTTGCCATAGCTCCACCATTAGTCCGGTGATTGTAATGACCAAAACCAGCCGGAGCGCCAATGCTTCAGGGCGTACCTGTTGGAAATGAACGATAAAAAGAGCTACCCAACTGTGATAAACTGCCAGGATCGCAAAGGTCGCCATCATCCAGCCCGTCAGCCCGCTGTGGCCGTCTCGCCAACGTAGAGAAATCAGGTAGGCCATTACCGCGTACCAGGCGGCCAGGCCCAACATGGTCGGTTGTTCGGACAGCACAAACTCACTCATCAGGGGATAAACGCTTCAATAAAGATTTGAGCCATCTTGGGGGCGCGCTCCCTGTCTCCTAACAGTCGCCTAATTCGGCCCCAGGTCTGCCTGAAGCTGCTTAATTTTGGTTTCGAGCTCTGCAATCTTTCTTTCGTACTCCTCGATTTCGTTGCGTAATTGAGTTGGGGTATTGATGCCATGCCTGGCGGCCTCCTCGCGTTTGTCGCTTAAATTTTTATGGTAAATCGCTAGCTCTTTCCGGGTGGCAATAAGTTCCAGCCGGACAACCTCTTTATGGTCAAAATCCTCGGCAGCGGTCTGTAAATCCCTGGCCAGTTTCTCTTTCTGCCCGCTCCGGTCGGGGATATAGGGCAAAACGAACATCAACGCCACTTCGATTCGTTCGATCCGCCGGCTGATGGCGGTAGCCAGTTCCTCAATGGCCGAGGCGGGCGGGGTGCTGTTGAGGATTTTAACCATCAGGTCGTTGGCCCGGCTGACCGCCTCGGTGTAGCTGTTAATGGCCTGGGTCTGGGCGTAGATCGCCTGGATTTGCTCACCTACTTTGGAGAATAGCTGCTCCACGTAAGCCGCCCGGCGCTCCTCGGCCTGGGCTTCCCGCTGCCGCGCCCGCAGTTGCTCCTCTTCCAGGAGCAGGCTCTTTAATTTGGCCTCGACCAGTTTTTGATTCTGCTCAAGCAGTAGCACCGCCCATTGGGGCGGTCCTTCGGTTTCCGGCGTCTCTACATCGTCAGCCACCGCGCGCCCTGTCCTGAACGATCATCTCCCCCACCAGTCGGCGCAGCGGCTCTACCTCTTCCCGGTAGATGCGCTCGACCTCGCGGGTATGGGCCTCCTTGAGCAGTTCAAGCTGCCTGGCCTGGAGTTGCCAACCTGCCGCCGCCTCGACCAACTTTTCCAACGCGGCCATATTGCCCCGGATCGTGTCTATTCCCAAAGGACTAAGCAGAACGAACTCGTATAGCGGGCACGTGGACACATCGACAAAAGCGGCCAGGTTTTTCAGGGCGTCTTTGGCGTCGGTTATGAGCTTGTCGTCCATATCATCCTTCGAGATAACGGGAATTTTCCGGCGCGCCCAACAGCTGCTGCCGGATGGCGTGTCTCCGGTCCTGAGAAAAATGGATCGCCCGGAGCTTGCCGTCTGGGTAAAATTCCACCCGTTCTACCGCCTGGCAGTGGCTCAGCCGCCGTCCGCATACCGGGCATTGAAATTGTTCAAGCACGTTAGAATTGTCCGGCATTACTCCATTACCTCCGCTTCGGCCTGCACGCAGACCTGTTTGTTGATCCTGACCAACGTTACCTTGCAGTACATACCGCTGGCATCGACAAAGGTATCGTCCTTTTGCACGTTCAATCCCACTGCGCCCAGAATAACCAGCTTGCCCCGGCCCGATTCCCCGGCCTCGTTGCCCGGCGTCTGGGCGGAAGACCCGGCCCGCTCGACCCTTACGGTCTGGGCGGCCAGGGTGGTCGCGCCCCGCTTGAAGGCAATAGCCTGGGGGTTGTCGTCGATAACGGCCTGAATATCGGCCTTGATCTGGGCCAGTTCCGCCGCGTTCATGCCAGTATCCCCACCGGTCCCCGCCTCTGGGCTACGGCCCGGTCGAACTCGGCCTCTTTTGCGGCGGCCTGTTTTTGCAGGGTATCCGCCTTGCTCTTTTTGTCTACCTTCACGTCGCCAAACTGGTAGCTCATCCCGCCCGAAGAGGCCGCCGCCTCGCGGGCCTGGAGTCTCAGGACGAGTTCTTCGGCCTTGATGATGACCAGCCGGGCGATATCCTCGGTCATACCCTGGTAGACCTGGTTGGTATCCGGGACGTACCCGGCCCCGTACCACAGCCGGCGTTGGGCGGTGTAGGTTGGCTCCGGCACCAGGGTCAGTTCCAGCCCGTTGACGTAAAAGATTTCTTCGAGAATGTCGTTGCTGTAGGGAATCAATTGGCCGGTGGTCGAATATCCGACCGACCCCTGTATGACTGCATGTAAGTCGATGGCAAACAGGAAATCGTCCGGCACGTCATAGGTGTCCGTTCCACTGACGATATTCAGGACGGCTTGCTTTTTGAGGGGCAGGGCGCTATTGACCGCCGCCACTGCGCTTTTGATCGCCTGGGAGCATTGGATAGGGGTAGGGATGTCGTCCACCACGGTGATATTGTCGATCAGCCGCGCCCGCAGAGCCGGCAGGGAGAAGGGTTGAATCCCACCGGCCGGTTCGACGATCCAATAGGCGGCGAATGAATAAACCGTCACCCCGGACAGCACGGCCTTGAACTGCACCAGGTAATCGCCCGGCGTGGCCAGGTCGCCGGCGGCATAGGTCCAGGTAAAGATACCGTCGTCCCCGTCGCCGACCGCCAGCGCCCCGGCAATGGCCCGGATGTCGCCGGCGCTGTCGATGGGCTGGATCGTGCCGGTCAGGGTATAGCCGGTCAGGTCGATAGGCGTCTCCCCATCGTCCTGCGTCCAGGTGATCTGTTGTGATACGCCAACTGCCCCCTGGACCGCCCTAGCCAGCATTTACCGCCTCGCGCCTGCCCCGCTTCCTGATTTCCGGCTTCGGTTCATCGGCCAAAAGAAGCTGCGGCTGCCCCTCTTCCGGTTCGGTTGTTTCGACACCAGCCGGGTCGCCAGGCCGGTCAACCGCGACCTGCCCGCCCTCGACCGTCTCGACCGCCGCCTGGACGTTTTCCCCCAAGATAACCAACGCGGTATGGGCGCTTCTGGCTGCCTCGGCCAGGTAGCGCGGGACCGACCGCGATTCCCCTCCGAACAGGTACTTGCCGCCTACCGGGATCGGTTCTGTTCCGGTATTTCGTATTTGCACTATTGCCTTTATATCGCTCATGCGCTCCTCCACAATACCCCCTCCTCTTTTGAGGGAGGAGGGGGATGGTTTTGAAATAGGTATATTTAATTGTTGCGCAATGTAACCTTGACCGTTGGGGTTACATTGTCGGAGCGTTCCATCTTGAGGCGCATGTACTCGCCGGCAATAGGCA
Source organism: uncultured Caldilineaceae bacterium (assembly GCA_964622215.1). GTDB lineage: Bacteria > Chloroflexota > Anaerolineae > 4572-78 > J111 > DSQQ01. The sequence goes on along the minus strand of CAZUNT010000063.1, from coordinate 8,865 downwards.
CGCGCACGTAACCGCTCTCGTCGGCGTCCAGGACGATTTGATAAACCTGTTCTGTCGGCGTAGACGAACTCGAAATAGTTGTCGTCGCGGTCGTAACCCCGTCACTGGTCAGGACTTCGGTCGTACTGACCAGGGTATCGGCCACATACGGGTATTTGGCGTCGGTCCAGTTCGACTGGTCGGCGCTGAATTGAGGCGTAATGGTCAGTATGGCGGACGGGGTAATGTCCACCGTCACAAAGATGTCGGCGCTGTTGAAGTCCCGGACTTTGGTCACATCCAGGCCCCGGTACAGGTACGGGCTGGTGGAATAAGCGGTCCCGCTGCCGGTCACCACCGTAGTGGGATAAAAGGTGTAGGTTCCCACCCCGGTTATCGAGCCGGGCAGGGGTTCGCCGGTATCGGCCATTACCGCAAATGGGACCAGGACCGCCAGAAGAAGCACGGTCAGCACCGCCAGCCAAAAGAGCCGGGGGAGTTTGTTATTGTTGAGTTTCATAGGAATCCTCCTTAAATTTGAGTAATAAGTTAAACGGTGGCCCCGTTGGATGGGGCCACCTTGTTGCTTAAATGATCCCGACGTAAGACGCCTTTTCAGGAACCGGCGCATCGGTGCCGTTGTATTCCTCGATGTAGTACTGCTCGGCGGCGACCAGCTGATTGCTGGAGTAGCTGGGATACGGCCCCTTGATCGCGGCGGGCTGGTAGATACGATGCATGACCACCTCACGGTTACAGACCACGATGTAGCTGTCGCTGAGTTGAGTCGTCTCAAAGCAGGGCAGCCCCTTTAACCGGCCCACGTACCCCGCGCCGTTCAGGTCTGCGTCGGCCCGCGAGCCGGCCTGGGTGAAGCCTTCCCAGTTGCTCAGGCGGTCGCTGTTGGTCAACGACATCAAGATGGATGTCGGCTCGTAGAACCGGTTAGCTACCTTGACCCGGGCGTAGCCGATATATTCCACCAGCTTGGCAATCGGGTTGGCCGAACTGTTCCAGGTCCCGCCGGAGTTACTGGCTTGCAGCAGGGCCGCTGTCAAGGCCAGGTAGAACATATCCTTGTCGATCTTCTCGGCGATCCGCCGGGTCAGGCCGGCCAGGTTGCGGGTAACGGCGTCGTAACCCAATTGGGAGCGGCTGAAGACGACGGTCTCGTTGGTGATCTCCGAGGCCAGCCGGTCGGCCTTGATATTCAAGGTCTTGCTGGTCAAGGTCTGCTTACCGCGCTCAATGGCCGTGTTCTCTCCCTTGCGGATGGCGTCGTAGGTGTAATCGACCAGCAGGGCCTGCCCGTCGGTGATCGAACCGGCAGACAGGGCCATAAGCTTGCCGTTGCCGTAGTCGATCACGTAATCGGTCCCTTCGGTGTAGGTAGTTACGCCGGTACTGTCGGTCACCACTACCGTGCCAGGCTGGACGCGGGCGTAGTCCATATCGACCCACGTATCCGAATCCGCAGTGACCGATTCGTTGGTCACCGACACGGTGGCCCCAGATTCATCGGAGTAGTCCTCATAGAAGATAACCGAGGGGGCCTGGTCGGTTTGCCCCACGTCGAAGACGGACAGGGCCACCAGCCGGGCTATCGCTTCAGGTATAACCGCCCGCAAGACCGAGTAGGGTAAATCCATGTCCGTGGTCAGTTGGGCCTCGTTGAAGCGGCGCGCTTCTTCGGCCAGGATATGGCCGTACTTGGCATCGAATTTCTCCAGGTAGAGCCGGGCGAATTTCTGGTTGGGCGACAGTCCCTCAACCGGCTTGTTGAAATAGCCGTGCATCTTCCCCTTGCCCTGCTTGAACATCGATTCGTTGATGGCATGGGCCGCCATCGCGAATTCGGGATAGCCGGTGCGCTCGATGACCGGGCCGACCACCTGGACCACCCCAAACCCCTGCAGCCGCAGAGCGTCTTTGGCCGCCAGGTCGCCGTAGATGGCCTTGTGCTTGGCAATGGCCGCCTTCGCTTCTTCTACCGTCTTGGGGCTATCGGCCTTGACCGCCTTGATGAAGGCTTCCTTGAGGTGATCGGGGTAATTTACTTTCCCGCACTCCTCCTCGATGTACTTCTCCATCTGGCGGGACTGCTCGGCCTCTTCCAGTGTGCGGGTCCTCTCCTGACCGGCCCTGACCGCTGCGGCCAGGTCGTCGGTCTCCGACAACCCCAGGGCCAGGCGCAACTGCCGATCCTGCTCGTGGGACTCGGCTACTACGGCGTCATATTCGGCCAGCTTCTCGTTCATCAAACTGCGGGCCGCGTCCAGGTCCTCCGGCTTGCGCTCAAGCACGAATGCCCTGACTTTGGCCTTGATTTCGGCGCTGCGGTTCAGCCCTTCGATCATCGAAGTGATCCCCTGGTTCAGCACCTTTTCTTTTTCCAGCCGGGCGCGGGCTAATTCTTCAGCCTGGCCGGTGTCAGTGGTTTGGTTGTCTTTCGACATAGTTGGAATCTCCTTTCCAGTTTTTGATTCAATTTGCTCAACACCGGCGAGCGGGTCGCTGCCCTCGGCAACCGCGTCGTACCCGGCGATAAAAAACTCCACGACTTCCTCGATTTCCTCTCCATCCTCTTCGACCTGGATGGATTGGCCGAAAGCCCGTTGACTGATGTCGGGCTTCAGGTCGCCCTGCATGCGGGCGTACATGTCCTTACCGGCCTGAGTGCCGAACATGACCCCCTCGATCAGGACCTTACCCTCCTTGAATTCGAGCTTGTCCCAGTTAAAGACCGTCTCGCTCAGGAGGGGTACGTCCGTGCCCTTGTCGCCGGGGTGATCGATCTCCCCGCCGATGGTCAGCTTGCCCGGCCCGTCCTCCTGGATGCGCCTTTTGGCCTCGCGCACCGCCCGTCCGGTGGCGTAGCCCGGATAACGCCGCCCGTTGGCGTTGACCACGTCGGCGGTAACGCCCACCGCCTTGACCCGCCAGGGGCCGTTGAGATTGGGCTGCTCCTCGGTCGCCTCGGCGAATTCCATCACCCCCCGGATTTCCTCGACAATGAGCCTGGAGCCTTTGTCCTTGCTCTCGCCCAGGCTGCCCGGAGCGGTCCGGGGCCGGTAGGTCAGCTCGACCACTTCCCACCGGTCGCGAGGGGCGAAGTCATAGCTGTCACCGTTTTGGGCGTAAGTCACCCGATAAAACTCGTCTACGGCCAGGCCGGTCCCGTTGACGACGACGTAATCGGCAAAGACCTCCTCAACCCAGTACCATTCCGTTTCGCTGTCCGGGAAGGCCCGGTAAAAGGCCCGGCGGATGCGGTGCAGGGCGTAGTCATACGAGCCTTTGGTCAGTTCCTCCAGGGGCTTACCCTTTCCGATTCGTTGTCTGGTCATTCAAAAACCTCCTTTCTAACAAAAAACGGCGCGGGTCTATTTAGACCCGCGCCGTGTATCCCTGTTCCTGTGCGCTTGTTGATCCGGCTTTGAGCCGGTGATATTTATAGCGTGGTGCTTGTCCCGTCCGGCCCTACGACCAGAAACGGCCTTGAAACCCCACCGCTAAAATGGCCTGCCGCCTCTAGCGCCCTGCGAACCCTACTTTCTGGAATCAGGTCACACGGCGTGTGTAGGCTCCCCAGGGCGTAGCCCATGCCGCAGCCGACGGCATAGTACCCGTCGCGGCAGCTATTGACCTGGTAATCATTATCCACCAGATAGAGCCGGCCCCTGTATCCCACCAGGAATTGGCCGCCCTCCTCCTGCTCGTTCTCTTTTTTGGCAAAGCCGCCCTCTTGCAGGCAGGCCCGCACGCTTTCGACGAAGGCCACGACCAGGTATTCCAGGTCGTCCTCTCCCTCGTTTTGTTCCCGCACTTGCAGCCGGTATTGAAGCAGTTGGCCCATGCGGAAGCTGTCGGTGTAGCCGATCAGGAACGGCCCTTTTTGAAAGACCTTATGCAGCCGCGATTGAAAAATGTCATAGCCGGCCAACGCCCCCGAATCACAGCCCATATAGACCTGGTTTTGAAACTCCAACCCGACGATGACGGTCATACAAACCACCTCTGCCTGGTAAAAGGTGAGAATGGTTTCGTTGTTGGCCCAATGAGGCCGCGCCATTCTCTTAAATGCACTAACCTGTATTGCGGAGAGAGTTCTTTTTTGACCGCTTCAAGATCGTCCGGGTGGACGATAAAAAATTCGGGATAACCGTTGGCCGCCGCCACCTTGACGATCTCGCCCCGGTTGGCGTAATCGATATCGGCGTAGTATACAACCGGCTTCATGGCCTCCTGTAGCTTCTCCCAGGTCAGTCCCTCTGCCGCCGCGGTCGATTCGGTACAGCCGAACAGTAGCCGGTCCATCTCTTTCTGAATAGAGTCGGCCAGGGCCTCGCGGGCCGCTTCTGGATTAGCCTCAAGAGCCGGTTCAATTGTCGATATAAAACCGTAAGACCGTTTCATGGCCGCTCCTCCTTGACTTTATCCAGGTTGACGACCTTCCAGGTCATCAACGACCGGGACTTTTTATCCAGCACGATCATATAGTTCCCCGGCCCCAGGGCCATGATCCGGTTGGCCAGGGCCACTACCTCTTTGGTCAGGTGAATTGCGCTTGCGACCGCAGTGTTCATAACTCCACCGCCCCCAGCGCCGCCGTTTCCGCCTCAAACGGGGACGTCAATTCCTTCTCGTTCCCGTACAGCCAGCGCATCATAACCGCGCTGCCGGCCAGGAGCAGCGCCGGCGCCAATAGATCGGTCAGGCCCGCCCCTGCCCATTCCTGGTAAGTTGACATCTCCGGCCAGGCCGACCGGCTGTTCAACCAGGCTTGCATCTGCCGCGTAAAGTCGGCGTCTTTCATCAGGACGCCGGTCAAATAGCACATACAATGGGCATGGTAAGGGGGCAGCGGGACCTCATTTTTTTTATACGGGCTGCCGGCGGCGTAATCGTCGCATTCGTCCGGTTCGGGATGCTGCGGATTCAGGTTGACCGCGATCCCTGTCACCCACGGGCTGGCCGCCATGATGTCGCAACTGGCCTTGTTATGGATAACCTGAAATTCCGTCCGGGCCAGCCGCAAGGCTTTGTAGGCGACCCCCTTGCTGCCGCAGGGATGGCCGCTTATCAGCCCGGTCAGGTCGCCCTGGGCGATTTGCCGCTTGGTCAGCTTGAATAGCCGGTCACTGGTCCAGCGAGGGCAACCCTGCCCGGCCCCCAAATACCCTTCCAACTCCTTGCTCATATCCCAGGCGCTTGTCCCGTTGGCAATGCCCGCGTTGATGATTTGGACGATCTCGCGCCTGCTGTCGTCTCCTAACTTCCAGACCCGTCGGTTGAGATTGACTCCATCGGCGTACTGCTTACTGGCCGCCCAATTCATGGCCGCCTGAAGCTGCCCCTCGAAAGGGGTGGTAAATTCCCCGGACTCGGCCAGCCGCCGGGCCTCGGCCATTCCCAGGAGCGACAGGTAATGGTGATGCTGTCGGGCCAGGGTTCCGTAAGGCAGCGCCGCCGCCTGGTAGCGGGCCTCCTCGAACAACTTCTCCCACACCCGCAGGGTAGCGGTCCAGTTGTCGGACAGTTCCCGAACGACCGCAAAAAGGTTGATCGTCTCGATGACCCCACCCTCACCGGCATGGCGCAGCAGGACCGCCCTGGCGCTGTCCAGCCAGCCGTTTAACAGCCGGTGTGTCTGACCGGTAAAAAACAGGTGCAGCCGGAACATGGCCCGTTTCTGGTAGTCGTAGATTTGCTCTACCGGAAGGTCGATCAGGTCAGGCATAAGCTCCTACGCCGGGTCGATGGCGGCAATCTTGCCCGCTACCGAGCAATCGACATAAACCTCATCGCCCGATTGGTTAAATAGTCCGTTGATCGGCACCAGCCAGTCGGCGTCGTCGACCACCGTCACCGTCATATCCGGGATGGTTGAACCGATAGCGGTATACTCCGCCGGCTGTTTGACCTTAAACGTGTAAGTCGCCGACGCTCCGCTGTCGTTCCTGAGCAGGATGAGCCGCTTGGGGCTATACGGGATTTCAACCCCGTTATTGTCGCCCAGAACCATCGTCTGGACCGTCAATGTGCCTGCCGTAACATTTAGTCCGGTCACGGCCATTGCATGAATATTGGCCGCCAAAAGCGCTGTTCTTGCCATAAGTTCACCTCAAAAGATAGACTAAAGGGTTAATAGTTTCCGCTGCCCGGCCATTCCCGTTGCGGCCATTGGCCGGTGAGGGCGCGGGCGGCACGTCGGCCCCCCGGTCGATCCGGTCAATCGGGTCCGGTTCCTGCGCCCGGCGGGCCTGCTTGATTTTGGCTGTAATGTCAACCCGGTCCAGGCCGGGCATGGCCTGGCTGACGATCTCGACCAGAATGGCGTCGATCACTTCGTCCGGAATCCCCGCCGCCCGCAGCTTGGTCCCGGCCTCACCCGCTTTGGCTACCGCCGCGGCCACCTGTTCCGCCGCCTGAGCAGATGCCTGGGCCACTTTAGCCTGTTGAGCTTCTTCCCTGGCCCAGACCACCGTCATTTCCAAGTCGCCCGGCCAGATGCCCAACAGGAGTAGTTGCAATTCCGCAATGGGCCTGATAAATTCGGTCACTACCCAGGCCGAGGCGCTGATCAGGTCTTTCTCGTAGGCAGCCACCTGGTCTTCCAGGATGTCTCGGTTCAGATTCTCCCCGCCGAACATAATGGCAAAGGGGACCGGGCTGGCCGCGGCCACCGTGTCCAGATGCCACTTGATGTCGCCGACCTCGCCCAGGTTGGCGTCGCCCTGCACCGCCGTTACTTCGGCCCCAAAGAAGTCGCGGGTGGCGATGTTAGAATCGTCCTGCTTCGGCTTGTTAAGGGCGACGTACTTCTCAATACTGGTTTCGTTGGCGTTTTGGATTTTGTGCGAATAGCGCATCGTCGCCCGGACCGCCCGGCGGACGCCCATATCCCGCTCGCCCTTGTTGACCAGTTTCCAGGATTGGCGGGCCGACTTAAAGCGGGGTGTGCCGTAACGAGAGCCTTTGTTATGCTTTAGCCGGGCATGGACGATCTGCCAGCGTTGGTAAAAGATGGCGTTTGGGGGCGGGGCATTATCGGTAAAAAAGCCGGTCCAGCTTTCTCCGGCCTGCCAGAAAGCTCGCGTGGGGTCAGGGAATTCGTCCTTATCGTCGCTGTTGCGGTGCATTTCCAGCACCGGCTTGCGGGTCAGTTTTTGGATAAGAAGCGCGGCGTCAATCGACACCTCCAGGAAGGTGTCGCCGTCCCGTTCGGTCTCCCTGATCCAGTCGTCCAGTTCCGTCACCAGCCGGAGCCGCTCGACCAGGTCGGTGATAGCCCATTGGGCCTGGTCCGCTGTCCGTTGCGTGGTCCCTTCTTTGGGCTTGATCTCGACCCAAAACCCGCCCCGCGTTACGTCTTCGGCCAGGCGGCCAATCGCCTCCTCGATGCGCGGGTCGGTATCGTACATGTTGACGCAGTCCTTGATGACCGAGCGCCGGTCATGCAGGACCGTGAATTCTTTGGCCAGGTCCACCCCGCGCTGTTCGGCGGGCCGGTCGCCGGTCGTGACTACGGGCTGATAAAAGCGCCGCAAAAAGGGCAGGTTGCTGATGGTGTCGATTAAGCTCATGGTTTAAAAGCAAACGAGCCGGGTCGAGGGTCGCGACTCCCTCTTCCCGGCTCAATGGCTCTCGCTAAATAGGTCTCTATATAGTTAAAGCGGGTTTTGGTTTAACCTGGCTGCCGCCCCAGTTTTCCCAAATCCCGGATAGATACGGATACCTCGACCGGCCCCGGCTCCCGCCGATCTCTTTCCAGCCAGCGAATGACGCCTTGCTGGAGGTCGATCTTGAACGGAGCCTTTTTACCGTTCACCCTGAGGAATCCCGATGGGTCTACGATCAGTTGGTTTATGGACTGTTCGTCAGGCATGATAATTATGAAGCGAAAAAATGTTCGCTTCTGCGATAATTAGTATAATACGAATCAAGCCTGGAGTCAAGGGGGCTTTAAATGGAAGAACTAAAAGCCCAGATCGACCAGAGTTTCCTTACTGCCGAAAACGGCCAGGTCGCCCAATTTGGCCTTTACTCCCTGGGCGTCACCGGGAAGCTCGAATATCTCCGTGCATGTCCTGGATATATTGGGGTTGAGCGATTCGAGGATACAGGTCTCCTCTTCCGGGATAAAACCAACCTGCTCCGCGTATCTCTGAAAAGTGCGGTCCTTGCTGTCAACCAGGTCGATCCCGGCGTAGGTGGCCGCTTCGGATTTCCGGTTCTCCACCTCTAGCCGGACCAACACAAACTTGCCGCTGGTGGTTTTGGGCTTGATGAACTCATTACTTGATTTAAGTTCTTGCCCCAACGTCTTGGCTTCTAAAACCTTCCACCTGACCTCACCGACAATGATCTCATCCCCGACCTTTTGCGCTGCCGGGGCCTGGGTGGGCTGGTCGGATTTGGCCGCCCCTCCCCCACTTTGCGAACTTCCACAGGCTAAAGCCAATCCAAACAGTAGTACCCAAATCAGAAAAGGCAAAAATTTACGCATAGTTTCCCTCCGTGGACCGGATATTGACTTCGCCCCATTATATCACATCTTCGCAATTAGTGAACACCTTTTATGGAAATTATTAAAACCCCAATACCTCCCTGGTCGAGACCGTCACCGGCGGCACGTAATCGGGCGGTTTGGGGGCCAGCATCGCCGCCATGCAGTAATTCTCGGCGTGGGCGTAGTGGTCGGCGTCCGCCCCGGATTCGATGTAGATAGCCACCTTCTTTCCTCCTTTTCGCTCCTCCAACTTCCGCACCAGCGAACATAGATGCTTGTAGTAATCCGGCAGGTCGCGGGCGTCCGCCGGTAAGGTGTTCTTTTTGTCGTAGAAGCGGGCAAAGGTCTCGTCGAGCGAGCGGGTCCGGTCGATT
>CAZUNT010000062.1:21625-33949 GCA_964622215.1 uncultured Caldilineaceae bacterium | reverse complement strand
GACTCGAATGTGGCAATTTCGTGCGGAAATGTGATAGGTTAGATAGAGGGAGAAACTTTTGCTCCTATGAGCCAACAAGGTCCTTTCATTCCCAATTCTCTCGGGGTTGATCGAGACTCTTAGGTCAGCCCTGGATTTCGTGGTTCTAATAGCGGCCGGCATCTGAGCGGAGAGTAATATTCCAACTTTTCGTGACGCCCAAACAGGGTTGTGGGCCAACTACGGCCCGGAGGACTCGCCACACCCCAAGCCTTCCGACGCAACCCTAAACTGGTTTGGAAGTGATACGCTTGGCGGCGGGAACTGGTCACCCAGGCAAAATCCAACCCTGGTCACTTAGCTCTAGCTGAATTCGAGCGGCGTATACCGAAGTTTACCCTGATTACCCAAAACGTAGATGGTTTGCACCAACGAGCCGGCAGTCGCAAGGTCATCGAGTTGTACGGTAACATCAACCGTATCAAATGTTTTGAAATTGTACATTCTCGGTACCAGACGAATCTGACGAGGGGTTATCTGATTAGCGAGGCAATGAGGAGAGTCGGAGAAGCTTCTTCAAGTAATTCTATGAATTGAAGACGGTATGCACCCAATGAATAACATCAAGCCACAGGCTGCGAAATAGATCGAAATTGGGTCTGGTACAGCCGGGCATACAGGCCGCCCTGGGCTAACAGTTCCTCGTGCGCAGAACGAGACCCACTCCGGCGACCTTGCTCGACCAATCCACCTTCGTTCATCACCAGAATCATATCAGCGGCCAGGATGGTGCTGAGCCGGTGAGCGATCACCAGGCTGGTCCGATTTTTCATAATCCGTTCCAGCGCTTCCTGGATCAAGGCTTCGCTCTCGCTGTCCAAGCTGCTGGTGGCCTCGTCCAGCACCAAGATACGCGGGTCTTTGAGAATCACGCGAGCAATCGCCACCCGCTGCTTCTCCCCACCGCTGAGGCGATACCCTCGCTCACCCACCACCGTTTCATACCCCTCCGGCAATCCGGCGATAAAGCGATGGATGTTGGCCGCTTCGCAGGCGGCTTCGATTTCGGCCTGGCTGGCAGTGGGTTTGGCATACAATAAATTGGCCCTGATGGTATCGTGAAATAGATAGGTTTCTTGCGTCACCATCCCAATGGCCGAAACCAACGACTTTTGGGTCACGTCTCGCAAATCGTGCCCATCCAGACAGATCCGGCCTTCAGTGGGATCATACAACCGGGGCAGCAGATAGGTGATGGTCGTTTTTCCGGCGCCACTGGGGCCGACCAAGGCCACCAGTTGGCCGGGTTTAATTTCAAAACTAATATTTTTGATAGCCATACCGCGGCTGGATACCCTGGCCGGGCTGGCCGGCGAGTGACCGTTATCGCTGCCTAATGAGCGGTCTACGGTTAGCCCCAACGCTCCGGCCCCACCATCGCCGCCTTCAGTGTAGCTAAATGACACATGCTCAAAGGTAACCTGCCCGGCTACATTTTTTAACTCGACCGCATCTGGTTTTTCCTGTATTTCAAACGGCAGATCGATAATTTCAAAAACCCGCTCAAAACTGACCATACTGGTAGCCAACTCAATATGGGCATTACTCATGGCGCTCAACGGCCCGTACAACTGGTTTAAGTAGGTCCCAAAGGCCACAATGGTTCCAATCGTAAAGACCCCGATAATGACCAGATAACCGCCGACGCCAAAAACTACCGCTGTCCCAACCGCTCCGGCTAATCCTAGCCCCATAAAGAACCACCGGCCAACCATCGCCGAACGTACCCCGATTTGGGCCACCTGTCCACTCCGCTCTCGAAACCTGTCTATCTCATCATTCTGCCGGCCAAACAGTTTGACCAGCAACACTCCACTCACGTTGAGCGTTTCATGCATCAACGCATTCATTTTGGCGTTCAAGTCCAGGCTTTCCCGTCGGATTTCCCGCAGTAAGCGCCCTACCCGCCGGGTTGGTAAAATAAACAGCGGTAAGATAGCGACACTCAACAACGTCAATCGCCATTCCAGGGTTAGCATAATCGCCAGCGTTGAAATCACCGTGACCAGGTTGGTGAGGACATTGATAAACGTGCCGGTCAAGGCGCTTTGCGCGCCGACCACATCGTTGTTGAGTCTGCTCATTAATTCACCCGTCTTTGAATGGGTAAAGAATCTTAGGCCCATGGCATGCAAATGGTTAAACAAAGCATTCCGTAGATCGGCAATCAAATGCTCACCGATGGTGGCACTGAGGTAACGTTGACCCAGACCAATAAAAGCATTAATGATAGGTATTCCAATCATACCCAGGGTCAGCCAGATTAAACGGGTCACATCTTGATTAGGCAGGGCGTTATCAATTAAATCTCGATAAAGCAGAGGAGGGATCAGACTTAAGCCGGTGATGACCAAAATAGTAATCAGGAGGCCCAGCGTTTTCAGGCGATAGGGTTTGGCATAACCCCATACCCGCCGCAACAGCGCCCAACTAAGCTGCGGTTGATCTTTTTTCTCGTCATAGCTGATGAAGGCCCACCAGCCGCTACTGTGAAACATAGATTTCTCCCTGAGAGTCTAAATTTTTTCCCAAGACTATGCCTGGAAAAGAATGGCCGCGAAGCGTAAGCGAATGGCAAAAATGCGTTTGCCTTATTCGCCATTCGCAAATGGTATCGACAAATTTTTGTCGATGTCAAAGTGTAAGTACCTACTGTTATCGAATAGTATAGCCAATTCTGAGGAATATAGTAACTACCCAAATGGTCAGGTAGAACCTGCCCTTTTGACTTATAAAAATAATGCTTGAACAAACAGATGATACAATTATAAGGGCGTCGTCACAGACGCAAAACTGGCCTTACCCATCGCTCGATTGTAGAAACATCCGATCATCTATCTCTCTCAGTGCAGGGCTTATACAATGATATGTCAACTTCTAGTAGTTATGGTCGACAAATATGCTAACAGTTGGTCATTTCGGTAAGTAAAACAAGCAACCTGCCTATCAGTTAGATTTCGGCACATTGTTAAACGACTGGTTTGCCATAAAAATTAACAATAATCACCAAAAAACTAGACATAAGTGCATAAATTTTAATATTTACTTGACAATAACTTAGTTGTCATAAGATTGTATTTGTTGAATTCAACAGCTGGAGTAATGCCGCTAACGCCTCCATCGCCGACATTGTCCACAACATCCCCTCCTTTCCCCTACGTTCGAGAGAGCTTTGACTATCTTTTGGACAAGGCCGATATGATTGTTGTCTCTCAAACGCCCGGCGAGGCGCTGGAACGGGAATGGGCCGAGCACAGCCTTAAAAAATATGTCCGTATTATTGCCGGGCAGGAGAGAGGCACGAAAACAGAGCCTATCGCTTTAGCTTCTGGCGGCAAGTACCAAGCCGATCACGCGCTGATACGACGCGCCGGGGGATATGAAGGCGGCTCGGGCCAATAAAGCCCTCTTTTTCCCCATTAATCCCCGTTATGAATAGGAAAGCTGGCAGCGTTTCTTTGAGGAAGGCTCAGATTCAAGCGGGGAAACAACCTTTAGGGGCCGAGGTCAAACCGAGAGGCTGGCAGACTGGCAAATGTCCAAAATTTGCGAGGACTATAAATCAGATTAACCCATCCAACCGATCTACTGGCGCGTGGTAGCGTCGCTGGATCATGGTCGCCAGTATCTCGTTTGCTTCGGAGAGGGATAGGGCATTTGTGCGTACCAGGGCGATGAGAATACCCAATGTGCCTGTAAGCGCGACATTTCTCGCCGTAGCCAACCGGCGGGCGGCCAGATCGTCGGTGACAAAAACCAACTGGTGGGAGATGGCCAGGGTCAGGCATGAGGCTTCGCCGGGATCGAGCAGTTCATCAAATTCGGCGCGTAGCGTGTGTTCGACAGTGGACTCCGGACTCAGGATCCGCAGCCAACCGGAAGGGCTAACCGTTTCTAACTGTTGCCAGACTGCCTCCAGGTAGGTGTAACCGGCGTGGAAGCCTCGCCGTAACTCGTCGCCAACCTCGACGGTAGTGAATGCCTGCCCCCGGTAGCGGTCGGCCAGGAGGTCAAGGCGGCCTATGGCGGCAAAGTTGGAGAGCGCGGTCGTATTAAAAATATAATCAGGCATGGGCCGCGTCCTGGAGCAGTTCGTCCACCGTGGCCGGCCCCAGGTGAATTTCAGCGCCGCTCTCGACCAGAATCTCTTTCATCTCCTCATGGGAGACGCCCAGCAACCCGGCGGCCTTGCCCAGGCTAATCTGCCCGGAGGTGTAGGTGCGGATCACCATCTGCCGCCGGAGTTCGGGTTGAACTTGAAACAAGGCTCGCAAGGCGCTACGTAAGACAGCCTGTTCGTCAGGAAAGAGTTTGGTCTTGACCAACTGATCAATTTCCCATTGGATGAGATTTACGTCACTCATAATCGGCCTCCTGAAAGGTTGCTAATATTGTAGCCAAGATCAACTCTGAAAGCAATCAGATTAATATACCCCGGCGACATAGAAGAATGAACTACTCCAAATAGTCAGGAGAAACCCGTAAAAAAGGACAGGTGTGATACCTGTCCATATTGTAGCTCCACCAACCACCGTGCCACACAGTTCTTCTCGCTTTGTTAGAATGGGTTTAGAAAATCCTGATGTCTCAAGTAGATTGTGCGATGTAATTATAGTAGACAGTCACAGGATCAAAAATGATAAATTACTTTGAAGATTTTGTTTCTCTGTGCTGTCGTAGAAGTTTGCTCACCGCGATGATCGTATCATAATCGAACACAGACGCTGTATGAGTATGTAACGAATGACTTGATCTGGGTGAAGAAGCGCAGGCTCATGCGCTGCATGTGGTTAAACAGGGCGTTGCGCAAATCGGCAATCAGGCTCTCGCCGATAGTGGCGCTGAGGTAACGCTGCCCCAGACCGATCAGGGCATTGACCAGGGGAATGCCGATCATGCCCAGGGCCAGCCAATTGAGCCGGGTCACGTCACGATTGGGCAGAGCACGGTCAATCAGGTCGCGGTAGAGCAGTGGCGGAATCAGGCTCAGGCCGGTGATAGCAAAAATCGTCACCAGCAAGCCCAAAATTTTGAGGCGATACGGTTGGGCGTAGCCCCACACTCGCCGCAGCAGCGCCCAACTTAGCTGCGGTTGATCTTTTTTCTCGTCATAGCTGATGAAAGCCCACCAACTGCTACCGTGAAACATAAATTTCTCCCTGAGTGTCTAATTTAACGTAATGATTTTATGCTAAAAGTTATTGAACAGTATAGCCAATTTTAAAGAATAGGGTAGCAGTTGTCCAAAATCGATGACATATCCAGATTCTGTCACGCATTCTGCCACGTTTAGCGGACGATCAGAGGGTAAAATACAACAGTGAGGGATTGAAAGAAAGGAATTTGATGATGTATCCCATATATCAACAACTTGAGTTCTCCTATCTCAAATATTTGATTTTACAAGTATAAACGAAATCTCAAAATAAGATGAGTTTGATAGAGTGCATAAAGCTCCTCTTGAGCCATACACAATTTTAGTCACTTCTGCAAGATCAGCGGCCTGTCATCTGCGCTTCGCCCACCAGTAACCCATAGGGCGCGAAGCCTGTCCCGGCAAAAATTGTGGAGAGTTTATGGAGAATATTTGGGTAAGTTGTGCAGAGATGGCAACTCGCTCGGATGGCCTAACCCCTAGTTCTGTCGCACGATGATAGAAATAATTCATCACGCAGGCCATCGGCAAATGACTCGGCCCGATCAAAGTGCGGCTCGATGACCACAGTTCCGTTCTGATCAATATACTCTCCGTGACCTTTGACGATTACCCGCGCTAATCCCCCAGAAAATCTATTTATTACCCACATCTCTGCAAAACAGAAGGGATGTGATAAACTATGACCTTACAACATCAAAGTAAGGGGGAATAGAGAATGTTAACGGCCGCAGAAACGGAACTTGATGAGCAGTGGGCCGCCCACGAATTTGCCGATGTCGAACTGCACGATGCCCGGCTGAATCGGCGGTGTCAAGAATTGGCCGTAGCCCTGGGGCAACAGCCGGCGGCGAGATTGGTAACAAAAAGCAGCAACAACGCGGGTTTGGGTTGCATTCGCCCTTGGCCGTGACCCCAGTGGGGATACCCCTGGACACGCTGACGCAGCAGTTTTTTACCCGACCCATCGGTGAAGCGGCTCATACCCCGGCGGAATTACAGCGGCTGCCCACCGAAGAAAAGGAGAGCTATCACTGGCTGGAGGCTTTTGAGCAAACCCTGGCCTTGGCCCCGACTGGAGTGGAGGTGGTGACGGTATGTGACCGGGAAGCGGACATCTACGAGATGTTTGTCCTGGCTGAGGAAAAGCAGGCCAGTTTGGTCATCCGCGCTTCGGCTGACCGGGCGCTGGCAGAAAAAGATATCCGCAAGCTGTGGGCCAAAGTGGAACGGCAACCGCTGGCGGGTCAGGTAACCCTCCAGATCAGCGGGAACCAACAACGCGTTGCTCGACAAGCCACGGTGTCGGTTCGTTTTTGCCAGGTCAAACTCAGACCCCCCTGGCGGTCCAACCAAAAAAATTGCCACCCGTCACCCTCAAGGCCATCCTGGTGCGGGAGGAGAACCCTCCGGTCGAGGTAGACGAACCGATTGAATGGTTACTGCTCACCCATACCTCGGTCGAGAATTTTGATGACGCCCTCCGTGTCATCGGTTGGTATGGCTGTCGCTGGCACATTGAGCTTTATCACAAAATTCTCAAATCCGGTTGTACCGTAGAAGATTGCCGCCTGGAAAAGGTCGAACGCCTGCAAAACTACATCGCCCTGATGAGTGTGGTCGCTTGGCGTCTTCGCTGGCTGACCTATCTCAATCGAACCGACCCCGACCTGCCCTGTACGACATAAAAAGTTGATAATGACCCGACTAGAGGTTACTTTGGGACAGTAAGACCCGCTTCCCCACAAACAAAAAAAGCCAGCCGGTAAAGCTGGCCTTTTCCTGGTATACTCTAAATTAAGCAGAAGTTATTTTGCACCCCACGCTGATAAGTTGGTATAAATCACAAGGTTTGGGAATCAGAGGTATTTATACAGGACTGGGCAATGCATCCAATAGGTTTTTTTCAATGATGGAAAGTTGGATTTCGGCCCCCTGGAGAGTTTCAGCCAGTTGGGTAAAAGTATTCGCCCCTACAATTGCCGAGGTGACCGTAGGATTAGCTAGCAGCCAAGCTATGGCCACTTGCGCCGGGGTCGCTTCATGAGATTGGCTTATTTTCCCCAAGGCCTCGATTATGGCAAAACCTTTCTCATTAATATAATTGCGCATGCGATCATTGCCCGCCCCACGACTTTGGGCGGGAGCGGTTCCATCTCGCTTATACTTGCCGGTTAAGAAGCCACCCTCCATCGGGCTGTAGGGGATGACCCCCAGCTTTTCTTGCTGGCATAAGGCCATTAATTCATCCTCGAATTCGTGGCGATGGACCAGATTGTAATGAGGTTGGAGCGATTCATAACGGGGCAGGTGGTGAGCAACGCAAACATCCAGCGTTTCCTGCAATTGGGCGGCGGTATGGTTTGAGCAGCCAATATAACGCACCTTGCCCTGTTTGATCATATCCTCAAAGGTCCGGAAGGTCTCTTCCAGGGGTATTTTATCGTCCGGCCAGTGACTCTGGTAAAGGTCAATCGTGTCCACTTGTAGCCGGCGCAGGCTATCTTCTACAGCTCGCATCAGGTGGGCGCGACTTAGCCCTTCGCCGTCCGGCCCTTCCCACATCCGGCCCCGCGCTTTGGTGGCAATAATAACCTTCGGACGGTTTTTGCGCTCTTTTAGCCATTCACCGATCCAGGTTTCGGCCACGCCACCGGGATTACCCTTAGCCCAGCTAGAGTAGACATCGGCAGTATCGAAGAAATTGACCCCTTGATCCAGGGCAAAATCCATCACGGCGAACGAGTCTTTTTTAGCCGAGGTCCAGCCCATGGTCATCGTTCCCAGGCACAGCCGGGAAACATTAAGATCGGTGCGTCCCAAAATTCGATAATCCATTAAAGCCTCCTTGCTTAATTTATTATACATTTCTGGCGACAGCAGGCCTTATAATAGCATGAATTAAACCGAGTGTCTACGAAAGCGGTGCGACACACCCAAGAATTAAATTTTTGTTAAGCCTGGTAAATGAGTTACAATCCTTGTCTGAACGAAATGGAGCCTGAGTATGTTTGGTCATCATATTACTGCTTCAGGTGAACAAGTTCTCCTACGCCTTATTACCCCCGAAGACACGGGCTTGCTGGTTGACCTGTTTCACCACCTTTCGCCGGAAACCCGGCGGCTGCGGTTTCATCTCTATACGGAACGGCTGCCTGAGGAAAAGGTCTGGCGGGAGGCTATCATCCTTTCGAATTTAGACCCGCAGCGGCACGTGGCTGTCGTCGCCACGATCATCGAGGCTGACGGCGAGGAACATGCCGTCGGAGTGGCCCGTTTTGCCAGGGAAGCAACGACCGATCGGGAAGCCGAGGTGGCTATCGTCGTGCGTGATGATTTTCAGCACAAGGGCCTAGGCCGGGTGCTGTTAACCGAACTGGCCAACAAAGCACGGGAACTGAGTATTACTCACTTTTGTGGTTGGATAATGATTGAAAATATTCACCTGACCAAGCTCATCAAGAAGCTAGAGGTGAAGGTGGAATCTGAAATTGTGGGTGGACAGCAAAAGATAAAAGTGGCTATTTAAGGGGCAGAATCAGCTCAACCCGATCAAACACCTCCAAATACCCGACCTCTTTAAATGCAGGCCAATGGGGGTCATCGACCGGCAGATTTTCGGTTTTGGTATCCTGAACGGGGTGCGCGCTATGAAGTTGATGCAGCAACGCCCGTCCCACCATCTGGGGATTGCCCTCATCGGTCTGGATAATCAAACGCCCCAGTTGAAAAACTGTATTTTGATAAACTAACCAACCGTGGCTACCATCGGCCAAAAAGGCACAGAAAGCGGCCAGGTTGCCCGCGTTAATCATCGATTCTTTTTCGTCGAGCCAGGAAGGCGTAGAAGTACGCGTGTCCAGCAAGACAAGCGCTTCTCTATAACCCAATGTTTTGATTTCTGCCGGTGGGGGAATAATTTTAGAGGGACCAGGAGGGCGGCGCAAAACTCGTAGTTCCCGCGTTTCTCGAAAACCCATTTTAAGGAACAGGGTATGAGCAGGAACATTATTCTTGATAACTTCTAAAATGACGTGTTCCGCACCTTTCCGGCGAGCCTGCTCGATGAGGCACTCCACCAGGTGAGAGCCGGTTCCCTGGCGGCGTTTGCTCCGAATCACCCCTAAGCGGGTAATCCAGGCCCGTCGTTCTCTGACGCCCAGCATCGCTAACCCTAGAATCTCGTTGCCATCTACCGCTACCATTGAGCTTTCCAGATCAACGTCATAGGTTTGTACGTATTCGCGCAACCGGGCGGCGTTCATTGGCATCGGCACCAGGTAATCTACCCGGGTGTGATTATAGGCGTCTGTCAACTCTTCATAGGAGAAGGCGCTGGCTGGAATAAGATCAAAACTGGCTTCACTATCTGACATGGAGTAAGTGAGTAGCCCTCTAAATGAATGGTTAGGCTAAGACTGATAAAGTATGACCAAACAAGAGTTGGGGAGCGTTATGATTTAACTTGAAACTCGGCAAAAGTTCAGCTTTGTTTAGTTAGAAAAGCAGCGATCTGATTGGGGAACGTGCGGGTGTTAATAGGCTTGGAGATGAATCCGTCACAGCCATAAGCCAGAGCCATCTCTCTAGCTGTTTCTTCAGGCCATGCTGTCACCGCCACCACCGGAACATTTTGTAGCTCGGGCATACGTTTCAAGAGAGCGACCAGAGTTTGACCGTCGATATCCGGCAAGCCTAAATCAACCAGGATAATGTCGGGATTCTCCTCGACGGCTGCTTTCAGGCCGGTTTCACCCTCGCTCATATGAATCACTTGATGGCGTTGAGCTTCTAAAATGCGCCGTATCAGCAGTGCATTCTGTTGGTTGTCTTCAATCACAAGAATCTTGCTAATGGTCAGACCTGCTTCATTGAAGAATGCAATCGATTGCTAACACCCGATAGTATAACATACCCCACTTAAAGATAAAAATTTATGGTAACGCTCTCCCCAGTCTTAAATTAAGGACCAGGCGGTGGGTGAATAATATCACCCTCAAAAAGCTTATAATCAATCTCTACCTCGCTGCTGTTTTCGATAGCCAACAGGTAGGTTTCACCTTGCAGAACCACCCCACACCAGATGCGCTCACCTGTATTTGGATCGCCATCCCGTGAAACTAACTCGCCAGACCCAAAATTGACCAGTTGATTGCTCTCACCGTGTTGCCACATCTCGACGGCGCGAGCCGGAAACAACTTAAAGTTGACCCGCTGGCTGCGCTGACCGTCGTCAGGAGTGAAAAACATACTAAAACTTTTATCGATGAAATGATTCGGGCTAGAGGGATCGAAGGGAGAAAAAGTATACCAGTGGGTTGAGTTGGGCCCAAGCCTGGCCTGAGTTACTCCTGAGTTAAGAGGAGCCAACCCCTCAGAACGAACGTTGGGGGTAGGTGCAGGGGCATGATTAGAAATTACCGGCGGCAGCGTTGATGGCTCACTCAGAGGGTAACTGATGACATTATCGGTAAAAAGCCAGTAGTCAATAGGGGTATCGTTACCATTGGATAACTGGACGTAATAACTCTGCTGGCTGAATAACCACCCGGTCCAGAAGAGTTCGCCTGTCTCAGGATTGTTGTCGCGGGAAATAATTTGGCCGGCCCCTAAGTTGGCCATGTGACTGGCGTCGCCAAAAAAGAGTGGCAACTGGCCTTGATTAAAAATTTGCAGTTGAACTCGTTGGGTGTGTGGGCCATCGCCGGGAGTAAAAAATAGAGTTAGTGAATTTTCCACATTGACGGTATGGCCTGCCTGGCCCGCACTGGGGGTCAATTTAAACCAACGTTGTCCACCGGGAGCAATCAAGCCCGTATTTGGGCCGTCGATCAGGGAAATCGCCAGAGCGGGGGCGCTACCCGTGATGGTTGCTGCCGACGTAGCCGAAAAAATCAGAATGACCGCAGCGACGGCAAACCCAATCGCTGCCAGAAACAAAAAAACCTTGAGTGAGAAAGATGAGTCACAATTTGGCTGGGTCATAGATAATTTTTTCCTCTCAAACAAGGTCTATAACAGAGTCGACCCCTATAAATCCAGATACGGTGGGCAATCATGAAATTCTTAAAGAACAGTAAGTCAAGGATTTTTGTTCACTCAAAGTATAAAACCTTATAGCTTTCAGGTCAATGGGATGGATGCCCTATCCAGCTAGCCTTCGTTCACCCTACCCCAACCCGTCTTCTTGATCGTCGGTCAAATATGGGCTGATGATTTAGGAAAAAATTTTGGCTTATGCTACCATGTTTCAGCTCAGTAGCGACTCAATACTATTTGATAGTGGTTGCAAGATAAGGTGGAATTCCAAAGTTTCGCTTTGGATTCCTGAAACTTCAGAGGATTAATTTATGCCATTGTCTGCCGATACAATCTTAGAAAATCGCTATCGGATTGATAGCCTGTTAGCTCAGGGTGGGATGGGCGCGATTTACCGGGGTTATGATACCATCCTCGATATCCCGGTGGCTATTAAAGAAAACTTTTTTCAAACCCCGCAGGGTATCCGCCAGTTTCAACAAGAAGCGCGTCTTTTGGCTCGCCTGCATCACCCCGGCTTGCCCCGGGTGATTAATCATTTTAGCGTTAGCAACCAACAATACCTGGTGATGGACTTTATCGAAGGGCAGGATTTGTGGGAAATTGTTACCCGGCGGGGACGGCCTTTGGGCGAACGGCAGGCGTTGGACTACATTATCCAGATTGGTGATGCCGTCAATTACCTGCACCAGCAAGACCCACCCATAATTCATCGCGACATCAAACCCCAAAATATCAAAATTACCCCGGCCGGCCGGGCCATGTTGGTTGATTTTGGCATCGCCCGAGTCGTTCAGGCCGACAGCTTGACCGATACCGGGGCGCGGGGCGTGACCAGCGGCTTTTCCCCGCCCGAACAGTATAGTGGCACGGGCACTACCCCGGCCTCCGATATTTACGCACTGGGAGCTACCCTCTACGCTATTTTAACCGGTCAGAAGCCGCCGGATAGTGTTAGCCTGGCCGCAGGGGAGGCCAAATTCGAGCCGCCTGACCAGATCAACCCCAAATTGAGCCGCCAGGTCTCCCAGGCGATTGAACACGCTATGCAAGTGCAGCGAGCCGATCGTCCGGCCTCAGTCGTCCTCTGG
>CAZUNT010000062.1:0-21615 GCA_964622215.1 uncultured Caldilineaceae bacterium | reverse complement strand
CCTTACCCCCCGATATCGATACCACCACCCTGGGAGCGACCTCGCCTGTGGTGGCTTGGCTGGTGGACTCAATGGGACAGAGCTACCGGCTGAAGCCGGGTCTGCTTGTCTTTGGTCCGGCCAAAGCCGAAGATACACCTTCTAATGAACTCCTCGCCACTTCCCCTTATGTACGCCTGGAGTTTGATGGGCAGCGCTGCCTGGTTTATAACCCAGGCCAGGCCGAAAATGTCTCGCTCAACGACCAGCCCTTTGGCCCGGAAGGCCGGCTTTTTCAGTTTGGCGATAAGCTACGGCTGGGCCAGAACATCTTTACCTTGAGTCCAAGCAAGCCGGAAGCCGGGGGTCAACTCCCCAGCTTTCTCCTTAGCCAGGGAAGCGATGACCGTACCGAAACGGCCTATGTGCCGGTGCAACTTGCCGCCGCCTCTATCATCCCTACCGAAGTGCAGCCGGTAGCCGGTGCAACTACCGCCGGAGGTTGGTCACGTTGGCAAGTAGGTGCAGCCGCCCTGGTTACCCTGGCTGTTATCATGGGGGCCATCCTCTTCTTTGGAGGAGATAGGAACCGGGCGGAGCAGGTTGCCACTACTGTTACTGCTACTCTCATTGGACAGCCAACTGGCAGTGCCCAGGGAGTCGTCGCCGCAGAGACCCCAACCGTTACGGTCACGGTCGAACAGCCAACCCCTACGCCAACTATTCCCCAGGAACCCATCGCCCCGCTGGTGCTACAAACCAACCCCGAACAAGGCGCAGAGCAGCCGCTCGCTGCCCCTATCGAAATTACCTTTGACCAGCCGATGGACCCGGCCAGTGTAGAAAAAGCCTTTGCCATCGAACCGGGTGATAGTGTGGATGGTACCTTCGAGTGGGCGAACGACAACCAGACCTTACGCTTTAAGCTAAAAAATGGCTTTGAACGAGGCCAGCGGTATCGCGTGCGTGTGGTCGAGTCGGCCCAGAGCCAGGCCGGTCTGGCCATGTTGCGCCCGTTTGAATTTCGCTTCAGCGCGGTGGGTTTCCTGGAAGTCGCCAATACGCAGCCAGTCGCAGGCACGTCTGAGATTCAGCCGGATGCACCGGTTACAGTCTTCTTCAACCGGCCGGTCGTGCCGCTAGGGGCGATTGAGTCAGGGGGCGGCAGCCTGCCCGAACCACTTACTTTTGTTCCACCGGTGACCGGAAAGGGGGCATGGCTCAACACGGCCACCTACCAATTCACCCCCGCTAAACCCGGTTTTCAACCGGCCACCGAATACACGGCCCACATTTCCAAAGGTTTGACCGATGTCACCGGCCAGGCCGTGTTGGAGGAAGATGTCAAGTGGCAGTTTAGCACGATCAGCCCGGCGGTGATTGGCAGCACCCCCGCCAGCAGCGATCTCTATGTCAGTCCAACGCCGGTTATCAGCGTCACCTTTAACCAAAAGATGGACCGGCCGGACGTGGAGCGAAACCTGTTGCTGCTGAAGGATGATACCGGCCAGCCGGTTCCCGGTAAGTTTGCCTGGGCCGATATAGGCATGCTGCCGCCTCCGCCGCTAGATGAATACGGCAACATTATCTACGAGTATGATGAGCGCGGCCAGCCCATCGAGCCAAAACGGGAACCGGTCGGCGTGGAGACGGTCACTTTTACCCCCGTTGAGCCATTGGAAATGGGTGCGCTCTACCAGCTCACCCTGCCCAAAGGGGTCAAGGGGATGCTGGATCAGACGGCCACCCAAAATGAGTACAAGATTGGTTTTACCATCACGCCGTATCCGGCCATTGTTTCGACCAACCCACCCAACGGTGAGCAGTTCGCCGATATGTGGCAGGGTCTCGACCTTACTTTCAACGCGCCGATGAATCCGGCTAGCCTGGTTATCGGCCAGAATGTGATTATCAGCCCAGCCATTTCTGCCACCGAAGTGTATACTTACTGGTCGCAAAATGATACACAGGTCAACATCGGTTTCCCCCGCCGGGAAAACAGCGAGTATAGTGTTATGTTGGAAGCCGGCCTCGAAGGACGTTACGGCCAGCCGCTCAGCGGCACGACCACGATCAGTTGGAAGACCCTTAAGCAGTCGCCTTACGTTTACCTGGTCAGCCCCAGTATTGCCCTTTACAACGGCTACCAGGCTCAAACCTACGTTTACATGACCGTACGCAACGTGAGCCAGGTCAATTTTTCACTGTACCGGCTGTCGCAAGCTGAATTTTTACAATTGAACGAGGGGGCCTATGTCGGCTGGGAAGACAACAACCAATGGGAAAACTTCACCCCTGATCCGAATAGCCAGGTTGGCGCGTGGACGCAAACAACCGACCCGGCTCTTTATGAGAACTATGTCTACAAAGTGGATGTCAGCCAGGCCATAATGAACGGCCGGCCACTCCCGCCGGGATTGTATTACCTGGAAGCGGCGGCCCCGTCCGAAAATATCTACCCCGAAGCCCAGGCCGCCGACCCCGGCCAATCCCGCGACCGCCAACTCCTCATCGTCAGCAAGCGTAATATCACCATCAAACAGGGGCAGGGCGATGCCTTGGCCTGGCTAACCGACCTGCAGAGCGGCCGGCCGGTGGCTAATTCTCCCCTCACCATCCTGGCAAATCAGCAGGTGATCGATCAAATCCAAACGGACCAGGACGGTATCGCTGCCTTCAATTACCAACAGTTGCCCGACAATCCAACAACTCTGGTCGTCTTCTCCGGCGACCCCGACCGGCCGGACGACAATTTTGCCGTCGGCAACAGCACCTGGAACGCCGGGGTCAGAACCTATGATTTTGATATCTACGGTCCAAACTTTGCCGGTTTCCGTTACGGCGGCCCGTATAACGGCTTTATCTACCCCGACCGCCCGCTCTACCGGCCTGGCCAAACGGTCTATTTCAAGGGCATCCTGCGGGCCGACGACGACGCTAACTACACTCTGCCCATCACTACCGCGACTACGACCGTGCAGATTTTCGACGGCCAATACCGGGAAATCTATAAAGAAGATTTACCTCTGAGCGAGTGGGGCACGTTTAACGGTTCGCTGAAATTGGGCGATAACGCCGGTTTAGGCAGCTATTCACTCCAATTGACCTATGAGGGCGCGACCTTTTACAATAATTTCCAGGTGGCGGCTTATCGCAAGCCGGAGTTCCTGGTCAACGCCACGACCGACAAAACCGAATATCGCCAGGGTGAAAGTATCAAGGTTAACGCCCAGGCCGAGTTTTTTGCCAGCGGCCCGGTGTCCAACGCTAAAGTACGCTGGACGCTGCTTTCCGCACCCTACGCGTTTCAATACTTGGGTCCAGGTTACTACGATTTTATAGACACCGATGAACTGCGCCTCCGCCCGCAATTGTACACCTATACCGGTTTCGATGAACGTATCGCCGACGGTGAAGGTGTGACCGATGCCGCAGGCCGTTTTACCTTTGAAGTTCCGGCTGATATCACCGGACGCCTGGCCAGCCAGACCTTCACCTTTGATGTGGCCGTGACCGACATCAACAACCAGGAAGTTGCTACCCAGGCCAAAGTGATCGTCCACAAGGGTGATTTCTATGTGGGGCTGCGCCCTGAAC
Source organism: uncultured Caldilineaceae bacterium (assembly GCA_964622215.1). Lineage (GTDB taxonomy): Bacteria > Chloroflexota > Anaerolineae > 4572-78 > J111 > DSQQ01. The sequence goes on along the minus strand of CAZUNT010000062.1, from coordinate 18,039 downwards.
AATACGTCGGCCAGGCGGGGACGGATAACCCGGTCGAAGTGCTGGTGGTGGATTGGGACAGTAACCCCGTACCCAACCAGGAAATCGAGGTTGTGGCGGCTGAATACAATCTCTACAGCGTGCAGCAACTCAACCCGGAAGGCGCTCCTAACAGTCCCGACAACGCCTATGCCTGGGAAAACATCGTCGACAATGTGGCTGTCTTTACGACCACCGTTACGACCGGCCAGGATGGGAAAGCCGTTATCAATTTCAGCCCGGAGAAGGCCGGCAATTACAAAATCTACACCCGCGCGATTGACCCCAGGGGCCAGGAAGTCCGCTCGGCTACCTTCCTCTGGGTGAGCGGTTCGTCGTATGTCAACTGGGGCCAGGAGAATAACGACCGGATTGCTCTTGTCACCGACCAGCGACAGTATAACGTGGGCGACACGGCCAATATCCTTGTTCCGCATCCCTTTAGCGGCACGGTCACGGCGCTGGTCACGTTGGAGCGCGGCCACATCTACCGGCATTTCCTGACCGAACTCAAAACCAATAGCGACCAGATCGAAATCCCCATTACTGAAGACCTCATTCCCAACATCTATGTCTCGGTGGTGATTGTAAAAGGAATGGACCCCCCCCCTACCCCCCCCGTTAACGGGGGGGGACAGGGGGGAGTCCCCGGTTTCCGGGTAGGGTATGTGCGGCTGCCGGTGAGACCTGCCGAAAAAGAGTTGAAAATCACCTTGACGCCTGCTCACCCTACCCTTAATCCTCCCCCCCTTGAAGAGGGGGCATGGGAGGGGTACCAGCCCGGCGATACGGTCGAATATCAGGTCAGGGTCACGGATGTCAAAGGCCAGCCGGTCAAAGCTAATCTCTCTCTGGCTTTAATTGACAAGGCGGTGCTGACTTTGGCTCCCGATAAACCGGGACAACTGCTCGATGCCTTTTGGTCCGAGCGCGCTTTGGGCGTTGAGACAAGCAGCGGCCTGACCCTGGCCCTTGACCGGATCAACCGCTCCCTCGACGAAAAGAAAGGTGGGGGTGGCGGCGACGGCGGCTTAGGCCCGGAGTCGGTTCGGCAGAATTTTGCCGATAATGCCCTGTGGGTGGCCGATTTCGTCACCGATGAGACGGGGCAGGGGACAGTCAAGGCTACTTTGCCCGACAACCTGACCACCTGGGTGCTTATCGGCAAGGGTGTGACCGGTGTGGATACGCGGGTGGGCGAAAGCCGGGTGGAGATTATCAGCAGCAAGCCGCTGTTGGTGCGCCCGGTGATGCCGCGCTTTTTCGTCGTCGGCGATCAATTGCGCGTAGGCATGGTTATCCAAAATAACTCTGACCATTTACAAGAAGTGACGCCTGCTTTTGAAGCTGCGGGCTTGGCCATTAATCCGGTGACGGATATTTCGGCGCCCTTAAAGATTGAGGCAGGGGAGCGAGTTAGGGTTGATTACAACGTCACCGTCGAGGATGCTCAGGCGGCTCAGGTGACAATGGGCGCTAAGTCGGCTGAGTTGGGCGACGCCGTAGCCTTTGAACTGCCAATCTATCGCTTGAGTACACCCGAAACAGTAGCCACGGTAGGCGTGCTGGACGAGAATAGTACCCGTATCGAAGGTATCGCCCTGCCGCGCACCTTCGACCCGTCGCAGGGCGCGTTGAGTGTTGCTATTGACCCTAGTCTGGCCGCCGGGATGCGGACCGGCTTGACTTACCTGGAGCACTTCCCCCACGAGTGCGTCGAGCAGACCGTCAGCCGTTTCCTGCCCAACATCTACACCTACCGGGCCTATCAGAAATTGAACCTGGAGAATCCGGAGTTGGCCAAAAACTTGCCTGGTTTAGTTTCTGCCGGGCTGCAGCGTCTCTACAGTGAGCAGCACATGGATGGCGGCTGGGGTTGGTGGAGCCAGGACGCCAGTGACCCCTTTGTGACGGCCTACGTACTGCTGGGGCTGGTCGAGGCCCGGCGCTCTAACTTTGCCGTGGATCAGAACGTGCTGGACAGCGCTGTGGCTTACCTCACCGGCAGCCTGGTGGCTCCGAAAGACATCGCCGCGCCGTGGCAGGGCAACCGGCAGGCGTTCATCCTCTACACCCTGGCCGAGGCCGGCTCCGGCGATTTTAGCCGGGCTGTAGCCCTGTTCGATCGGCGGGAATTGCTCGACAACTTTGGCCGGGCCTATCTGGCCCTGGCCCTGTATTTGGGCGATCCCCAGGCTAAACAAATTAATACCCTATTGGCCGACCTCACCAGTGCGGCGATAGTCAGCGCCACCGGGGCCCATTGGGAAGAGCAAACGGTGGACTACTACGCCATGAACAGCGACGTCCGCAGCACGGCCATCATCGTGGCTGCGCTGTCGCGAATCCAGGTCCCCACCCAGCCTTCACCCTCTGAGGGAGGGGGTCAGGGAGGGAGTCTGCTGCCCCAGGCCGTACGCTGGCTTATGAATGTCCGCCAGAACGATGGTCATTGGGAAACTACCCAGGAAACGGCCTGGGCTATCATCGGTCTGACCGATTGGTTGGTCGCCAGCGAGGAACTGGCGGGGCAGTATACCTGGACTGTCTCACTCAATGCCAGGGAGCTGGGGCAGGGCCAGGTAGACAAGTCTAACCTGGAAGAAACTACCCGCCTGCAAGTGGCCGTCAGCGATCTGGTAGCCGGGGTAGTCAACCGGCTGGCTGTCGAGCGCGACTCGACGGGTAGCGGGACCGGGGAGGCTAAGGCCGGCCGTCTCTATTACGCCGCCTACTTAACCTACTACAAGCCGGTTCAGGAAGTCAGGGCGCTGGATCGAGGGATTGTAGTATCCCGCCAATACTTCCTACAACCCCCTTCCCCCTCGAAGGGGGAGGGTTGGGGTGAGGGTCAGCCCATCTCCGAAGCCAAAGTGGGCGACTTCATCCAAGTTAAATTGACTGTGGTAGCTCCCACCGACCTGCACTACGTCTTGATCGAAGACCCCTTCCCTGCCGGAATGGAAGGAGTTGATAGCAGCTTGGCCACTACCAGCATTGTTGGCCAGATACCGGCTGACCCGGAGGAGGCCGGAAAAGGCTATGGCTGGTGGTATTTCTCCCATACCGAGTTGCGAGATGAGAAGGCGGTGTTGTTTGCCACCTATCTGCCCAAGGGTGTCTACGAATACACCTATACCCTCCGCGCCTCTATCCCCGGCGAATTTCGGGTCATCCCCACCCAGGCCGAGCAGATGTACTTCCCCGAAGTTTTTGGCCGGAGTGATGGGGGGGTGTTTAAAGTGACCGCTGACCGCTGACCACGGACGGCTGGGAAGCCCCCCCTTGTGAAATGATTGGGGTGTGTTTCAAATTGGTTGAAGGAGTGCAGAATTCATTCTGCTTCCTCTAAAAAGCGGAATAAATTCCGCACTCCGGAGGTATTTTCAACTCAAATGAAACATACCCAAATGATTAACGGCGGTCGCCGATCGGCTGTCAAAGGAAAGGTGAACTTTGACGAAGAAAATTACTATCTTAATTATCCTTCTCTGTTGTATCTTAACCATCCCTCCAGCCTATGCTGCGCCTTCTCGGCAGGAGGGCGGACGACCCTACACCGTCCAGGCTGACGATACCCTGGGCGGGCTGGCGGTAGAATTTTACCAAAACTATGCCGCCTGGCCCGCGATTCAAATGACGACCAACGCCAAGGCCGCCGAGGACAGCCGCTTTACCCCCATCGAAAATTCCAACGCGCTTCAGCCCGGACAACTCATCTGGATTCCAGACCCGGTTGAGGTCGAACGGCTCCTGGGAATCGATCTGCCCAATCAGCCGAAACTACAACTCCTCAATGAAAAATTATTGACCGAATTTGAGACCTACGTAGAAACCACCCGCCAGCAATTTGGCATCCCCGGTGCAGCCGTTGTGGTTGTGCAAGGCCATCAGGTTATTTTTGCCAAGGGCTTTGGCGTGCGTGAGTTGGGCCAACCCGACCCGGTGACCCCGGATACCGTGTTTGCCGTCGGTTCGACCACCAAAGCCATGACCTCGATGCTTATGGCTACCCTGGTGGACGATGGACTGCTGGCCTGGGACCAGCCGGTAGTTGACATCTGGCCTGATTTCAAACTTTCCGATCCTGAGATAACCCCTCAAGTACAGGTACGGCACTTGTTAAATATGAGCAGCGGTGTGCCTCGGGTGGACTTGCCCTGGAGCGGGGCCGGCCTGACCGCCGAGCAGACCATGACTTCGCTGGTTGAATTGCCCATCGAAACTCCGCTGGGGCTGTGGTATCATTACAACAATCAAATGGTCGCCACCGGGGGCTACGTGGGGGCGCTGGCGGCCGGCGGCCAATACGGCCAACTGCAACAGGCTTACGCCGACTTACTGCAAAAGCGCATTTTTGACCCCATCGGTATGACCAGCGCCACCACTTCCGTTGAGGAGGCTCAGGCCAATCCCAACCATGCCACCCCCCACGATTTTACCCTGGCGGGTGAGGTGCTGCCCACCCACTACCATGCCGACCCCGGTATTACCCCGGCCGGCGCGGTTAACGCCAGCGCCCTGGATATGGCTCGTTTTGTCATGACTGAACTGGGGCAAGGCGTCGCGCCGGATGGCACGAGGGTTGTATCGGCCCAAAACCTGGCCGAAACCTGGTTTCCGCAGGTCAAAGTCACTAAAACATTGAGTTACGGTATGGGCTGGTTTATCGAAGATTACAAAGGCGTGCGGATGATCTGGCATGATGGAGATGTGTTGGGGTTCAAGGGCTTGATAGGCTTTATGCCCGAGGCCAACGTAGGGTTCGTTATCTTGACCAATCGCCTGATCTCAACCGGTTTTAGCTACAGCGTACGTTATCACCTGCTGGAGGCGCTTTATGGGCTTGAGTTTGAGGAAGAGGCCCGCTTTGAAAAGAACCGGGAAACTTTTCTTGAGGCCATCGCCAAGCTGCGAGCGCCGCTTAATCCGGTGGTCGATCCCGCTGTCGTTACCCCTTACCTGGGCAACTACACCGGCAACTGGCGCGTCGAGCTAAGAGAGGGCAATACGCTCTGGGCTATTCGCGGGCTGTATGAATGGCATTTGCTCAAGGATACTAAAGAAGGGGAGTTTGTGATCAATAACGGTTTTGGTATCGCCACTCCGCTCAAATTCGTCACCAATGACAAGGGTGAAATGGAAATGACATTCACCCTCACCTCCGGCGAGGTGGGAACTTATCAACGTGTAGACGATGTTGTCGGCAACCCTTAAGGACCTGTTAACATCCGTGTTGGACTACACTGCCGCCCCAATCGCCTCACCCAACAGCCCTACAATCTCGTCTAACTGCTCGTCGGTGACGATGAACGGCGGGGCGATCATTACCTGGTCGCCATTCACCCCGTCGGCGTTGCCGCTGCTGGGATAAATGATCAGGCCGCGCTCGAAGGCGGCGTCGCCAACTTTTTTGGATACTCCCTGTTTGGCCGGGAACGGCTCCTTAGTGGCCCGGTCGGCCACAAATTCTAAGCCCCACATCAAGCCTCGCCCGCGAATGTCGCCTATATGGGGATGGTCGCCAAAGGCGGCCCGCAGCTTTTGGCCCAACTTTTCTCCCTGGAGACGCGACCTTTCCACCAAATGGTGCGCCTGAATGTAGCGCAGCACAGCCAGGCCCACCGCCGCGCCAATCGGATGGTGGGAGAAGGTCCCGCCATGCATAAAGTCACCCTGCTTGACCCGGATGGTCTGTACGTCGGCTGTTTTGACCGCGGTGATGGAAAGCGGGAAATAACCTCCGCCCGCGCCCTTGGCCATCGTGATAATATCCGGTTCGACTTCCCAGGCGGTGATGACAAACCACTCTCCGGCTCGGCCAAAGCCGGTCATCACCTCATCCGCAATCAATAAAATTCCGTACTGATCGCATATCTGGCGGATGAGGGGCCAGTACTCCGGCGGCGGGGCGGCGGCGGCCAGGCTCGCCCCACTGATCGGCTCGGCGATGAAGGCAGCGATGGTTCCTTGACCGTTGATCTTGATCGCCTCCTCCAGGGCGTGAGCGCAGCGCAACCCACAGGAGGGATAATTCAGGTTGAAAGGGCAGCGGTAGCAGTAGGGCGGCTCGATGTGGGGTGTGGACACCATCATCGGCTGGTAGAGCCGGCGCAGGCCGGGGCGCCCGCTGACCCCCAGCGCCCCCAGTGTTGTACCGTGATAGCTGCGCCAGCGGGAAATAATCACGTAGCGCTGGGCCTCGCCCCGGTCCACCTGGACCTGCCGGGCAAATTTAAGCGCCGTTTCTACCGCTTCGGAACCGCTGTTGAGGTAGAAAAAGCGAGGATTCTCCAGTGGCGTCACCTCGGCCAGAGCTGCGCTGTACTCCTCCACCGCCTGGCTGGTGAACATGGTCGCGTGCAGATAGGGCGCGGTGGTGGCCTGCTCGGTCATCGCCTGGATAACTTCTGGCACCCCGTAGCCAATATTGACCAACACCGGCCCCCCGGAGGCGTCAATGTAGCGTTTACCCTCCACGTCAAATAGATAAATGTTTTCGCTGTGCGATAACATGGGGCGGGCATGGCCCATGCGCCGGTAAAAAACGTGTCCGTGAAAGTCTTTGTATTCAGTCATAGGAATTTATACCCCAAACAGGAACAAGCTGAGTTTTTTAGAATCCACGAAGAACACGAAGTTACACTAAATTTTCTTTAATCTGAGAGCCTGGCATAATTCGCTGTAAACGCTGCTGTCAACGAATGGGCAACGAATAAACGAATAGGAATGGCGAAAATTCGTTTATTCGTTCCATATTCGTTGACAGTTTTGCTCTCAAAATTGATTATGCAAGGCTCTCTAATCTTTGTGTTTCTTCGTGGCCCTTCGTGGATAAAAAAACACAATTTGTATCCGCGTTAAGTATAGATGTTACTCTGCATACTTTTGGTAGATTTTAAGCCGAGTCTCTAAAAAGGCCAAAATCAATCTTTGGTAAAACTTAACCGGGTGTAAAGAAATGAGTTCATAGTAGCTGATGAAAGCCCCCAGCCGCCGCCGTGAAACATAGAATTTTCCTGTGGAGCATGTTTTAGCGGTCAGCCGTCGGCGGTCGGCGGTCGTTCAGTGCGCTGTCAATAACCGGTCCACGGCCGCTGTTAACTCGGCCAGGTTGCTGACCCGGTGAACGGCCGCGGCATAGGGCAGATAGGCCGGCATATCGCTGTCGCCGGTACCCCATTGGCGAGGATGTTCCGGGTTCAGCCAGATGATACCCTTGCTGCGCCGTTTAACCTGATCCATCAAATCCAAACGGGGATTGTTGTAATTGTTGCGGGCGTCACCCACAAAGATAACGGTCGTGCGATGATCCACCGTAGCAGCGTGGCGCATCATGAGCGTGTTCAGGCTGTTGCCCAGGTCGGTGTTATAGTAGCCGGGCCGCAGCCGGGTCAGAACGAGGTCAATGGCTATATCGGGCGGATGTTCCGCAAAATCCTCACTGATACTTTCCAGGTTATCAATAAAAGCAAAACTATGAGCGCTGGCTACCTGATCCTGCAATTCGTAGATCAACCGCAGCAGAAATTCTACCACCGCGCGCATACTGGTCGAAACATCACAGATGAGCAGCAGCTTGGGCTTGAGGTGGCGGCTTTTGAATTTGAGTTCCATCGGCACGCCGCCATAGCGCAGGTTTGACCGCAGCGTTTTTTTGGCGTCGAGGGTGCCCGTTTTGGCCCGCTTCCGGCGCAGGGCTGCCCGGCTGCGCAGTTGGGCGGCCAAACGCCGCACCTGGTCACGCAGCATATCGGCCTCGCTCTCGCTGAGACTCTGAAAGGGGCGATGCATCAAATCGGCCGCCTGCTGCTTCTGCGGGGGCTGATTTTCGACCCGTTGGCGGGCGATGCTGGCTCCGACGTATTGGGCAATTTGTTCGGCCAGAGCTTCCTGGTTGGCTTCTATACCTTTCATCAATTCGTCAATAGCCTGCCGGCTCATACCAAGCTGCTCCAACATCTCCTGCAACTGCTGCATGAGTTCTTGCAGCAGATGCAGGCCCAATTGACGCATCAGCCGCTGCTCCATCCACTGCTGCTGATAGGGGTGATTGGCCTTCGACAGTCCTATTTGCTGCGCGGCCTGGTCGAGTTCCTGTTGGCTGGGATTCTGACCTTGCAGCAGCCATTGCAGGAGTTGCATCAAACTGTTAAGTTGGCTCTGGGCTGAGAAATTACTACGCTGCCCTTCCTGGCGCCCCTGCCGCTGTTCGTCCCGGCGCATCTGTTCCAACAAAGCACGCAGCGCCCGGGCGAGCAGATTTTTCTCTTCGGGGGTCATCCCTTCAATCAGGTTGAGTAGAGGCGGTCCCTCGCTGCCAAAGTAAAGTGGGAATAACTTGTCAAAAATGGACCGGTCGGCGGCTTCCTTGACCAGCGTAGCCCGCAGCGAGTCCTGAAAATCGGCGCGCTCAAAAATACCCATACATTTGACCGCATTGAAGGCATCCTGGCTCTCCGCAATCGAAACACGCACCCCCGCCGCCCGCAGCCCGGCGATAAAATCAATGATACGTTCATCCATAGTTTTCCCCCATAAAAATTAAGAGGCTTTGTAACTGCTCAGGTCGCAGAGATGCACAGAGAATTCACAGAGATTCGCAGAGGTATTTTAAGTTTTTCTCTGTGTTCCTCCGTGTCTTCTCTGTGAAACTCTGTGTAACCTGTGTAGTTACGAGGCTTTGTAAATATAAGACGTGAGGCGTAATACCTTTTACGCTGCACGTCTTTATTTCCGCCCCAATAATCTAAAGTTACTCATATCATCCGGATCGAAACCGCTGCGTCCGGGCTTGTTGCTGCCGCCATTGGCTCCGCGCTTGGATAGGGAGCGTTGGGCGCGGATGATATCGGTTTCGTGTTTGAGCAGCACGGTCATGGTCGTTTCCACTGTTTTTTCATCCAGATGCTTGGCGTTCAGTTTAACCAGCGCTCGCGCCCAATCCAGGGTTTCACTAATAGAGGGCGATTTCTTCAGGTCGAGGCCCCGCAGTTGGTGGACCAACTCGACGGCCTGGCGGGCCAGTTGGGGCGCTAAATCGGGCACTTTGAGGCGCACGATGTTGAGTTCGGCTTCCACGTTGGGATAATCCAGGAAAAGATACAAGCAGCGGCGTTTGAGGGCTTCACTCAATTCGCGGGTATTATTACTGGTTAAAAAGACGGTGGGCTGGTGGGTGGCCCGGATCGTACCCAACTCCGGCACGCTGACCTGAAAATCGCTCAAAACCTCTAGCAAGAAAGCCTCAAATTCGACATCGGCCCGGTCAATCTCGTCAATCAATAAAACGACCGGCTCCGGCGAGGTCAGGGCTTGCAGCAGCGGTCGGGGGAGTAAAAATCGCTCGGAAAAGAAAACCTCTTCCTCTGCGGCAATACGGTCGGCGGCTTCCCGCAGCGATTTTACACTCCCGACAACTTCCTGGAGCTTATCCCGCAGCAATTGGGTGTAAAGCATCTGCTTGGCATATTCCCACTCATACAGGGCTTTGGTTTCATCCAAGCCCTCATAACATTGCAGCCGGATCAACCGGCGTCCGGTAGCGCCGGCCCATGCTTTGCTTAACTCGGTTTTACCCACCCCGGCCGGGCCTTCAGTTAGCACCGGCTTGCCCAATTGCTCAGCCAGATAGACCACCGTGGCTATCTCGTCATTGGCAATATATTGTTGGGCCGCTAGCTGTTCTTTGATTTTGGCAGTCGCATCAGACATTGAACTTGTTCTCCTCTAAAAATAGTAACCAGTAGTCAGTAGTCAGTAGTCAGATGATTCTTTGCTACCTGCTACACTTACTACCTTTATTTACACTCGACTATCAATCTTTCAGAAGTAGGAATGATTGAAAAGGAGGATAGAGTTGGAGAGACGCAATCGCGATCGGGCGCAAACGAGACAGGCTAGAAAATGACTTAGGGGTAAGCGATAGTCAAATTGACTGGTATTATGGCTGGCGAGTGGCGGATTGTCAAACCTCTGCGGCAGGCAGCTTTCGTTGGCTTAGCCACCAAATCAGCCCGCAACCGGCCAGTAAGACCACTGTCACCGCCAGTCCCCCTTCCGGTCCAAAAAGTCCGCCGGTGACAACATCCGGCCCGGCTTCCATCAGGTTGAAAAGCGTCCCTCCGGCGGGGGGTAAGCCGCTCACCTCAAACCCAAACAAATGCCCTTGGGCCCAATTCCAGGCCGTGTGGAGGCCAAAAACCCCCCACAGGCCGCCTTCGTACAAAGCATAGCCGGCTGTCAAAATGCCGAAGAGGCACAAATTGATCATGGCTATAAGGCTGAGATTTGGGTTAAGAGAATGGTAGACGGCAAACGTCAATGAGGAGATGAGACCCCCCCCTATTGGCCGGTAACGACCGCCAATAACCGGCAGCAGCCAACCTCGGGTCAGGGCTTCCTCGGCTGCCCCCTGGATCATCCAGCCCAGAAAAACCAGCAGCACGCCTCCCAACGCCGGCATTCCCTGTAACTGCCCGGGGGGGGCCTCTTCAAAGGCAATAAAACCAAAAGCCGCCATCAGGCCGATCGAGCTAGCAAACATGAGCAGGCCAACCGCCAGGCCCCGTAGATACTTGGGCATGGCGGCGTGTCGCTCCAGGCCAATCGTCCAGAGCGGCCGTTTCTCATATAAAGCCAGCCAGCCCCACAACAGCAAAAAAATGGGGGCAAAGGCCAAAACCAAAAGAATCACCCGCTCTAGAGCCGTATCGGGCCAGAGCAGGCGGGCCATATCGTTCGGGTTGTCGAATGACCCTCCCCCACTCTCCCTTATGGATAGGGCGAAAATAAGTAAAACCGCCGGGATACTACCGCCCAATTGAGCCGCCAGAACAAAAACAAAACTCAGCCCGACCGCCAGCAGCCAGTGCGGCAGCCGCTTCCCGGAGCGAGCCAGGGTGAAGAGATGGTTATTGGGGTTGAGCAGTAAGTTCATAGGCCAAAAATGAAGGGATTACTCGTGCCGTGAGCCGTCCGGCATAACGGCCCCGGCCAACACGGCCCCGTCGAGACTGGTCCGGCTGAGATTGGCGTCGAGCAAGTTAGCTTTGGCCAGCACCGCCCCTCGTAGCACTGCCCCTGATAGATCAGCTCCTTTTAGGATGGCTCCGGCCAGGAAGGCTCCCGACAAATTTGCCTGGGACAGATTAGCGTGGGCTAGTTTGGCTTTTGCCAGAAAGACTCCGGACAGGTTGGCCTCAGCAAAATTCGCTTCGCCGAGAAAGGCCTCACCCAAAAAAGCTCCCGCCAGGTTGACGTTGACGACATTGGCTCGGACCAGGTTAGCCTTTTCTAAGTTCGCTCCGGTTAAATTTTTTGCCCCCACTAAATTGGCCCCGGCCAGGTTGGTTTCGACCAAGACTGCCCCGGCCAGGTTGGCCCCGGCCAGATTGACCCCCTTCAAGTTAGCCCTGACCAGGTGCGCCAGTCGCAGGTCGGTCTCGGATAAATTCGCCCCGATCAGGTTGGCTTCCAGGAGATTAGCCATGCTCAGCATCGCCCCCTGCAAGTCGGCCTGAATCAAAACGGCCTGATGCAAATTGGCCCTGACCAGATAGGCATGTTGCAGTTGAGCCTTGGTCAAAACAGCATCTTCCAGAATAGCCTCACCCAGGTTAGCCTTTTGTAAATTGGCCTCGATCAGGTTGGCCCCCACCATAACCGCTCGATTCAGCTTGGCTCCGGCCAGGTTCGCCTCCGAAAGGTCAAGCAGGCTTAGATCGCGCCCACTCAAGTCAAAGCCATGCAAATCATGCTGATAACCATCACCCTGCCAGTCGAGCGCCAGGCGATACTGTTCATCCCGGTCTAAACTCACCGGCGCGATAGGTTTATCATCTTGGAGGGAGTCACTCATGTGGATTCGTCCTAAGTTTCATACGATTATACTCATATCAGCTAATTTCTTAAAATTGCTATACTTTACCCCCAATTCAAACCGAAATCAAACCTTGAGCTGATATAATAAACATAGATCGTTGACACCCTCCTTCTTGTATTACTTTTCATTTAGTCCTCCTTTCTCTCGGCCCAGGAGCGTCCCTAAAAGGGGCGCTCCTTTTTTTTGACAAAGTGAGGAGTTATCTTTACCATAATAACACTTCACGTTTCACGCATCACAAACCATGCACCCTATCGAAACTTATTTAAGCAGCCTCTTCTCCATCCATGCCTCCGGCGCAGCCGTGGCTGAGACTTCCTCCTACCCGCCCCTGGCCCACCTGCTCGATGAGATCGGGCAGACCCTCAAGCCTAGGGTGCGCTGTATTCTCCATCTCAAAAATATCGGCGCAGGACTGCCTGATGGCGGCCTTTTCACCGCCGACCAGTTTCCTAAAACCGCCCGCACCGGAACGATTGGCCCAGCCCCTCTCCCCACCAGCCCGCCGACACGAGGGGCCATTGAAGTCAAAAGCGCCGACGCCGACGTTTATAAAATCGCGCACGGGTTGCAAGTGGTCAAATATCTGGCCAAGTACCGCCAGGTGCTCGTCACCAATTATCGCGAATTTGTGCTGATGGGACTGGACTCCGAAAATCGACCCATCACCCTGGAATGCTACAGCCTGGCCGCCACGGTCGTCGATTTTTGGGCGTTGGCCGGCCAGATTGACCGGATGGTTGAGCAGCACGGCGACCGGCTGGTAGATTTTCTCAAGCGGGTTATGCTCCGCCCGGCCCCCCTGGTCGATCCTGAAGCAGTGGCCTGGTTCCTGGCCTCCTATGCCCGCGAGGCTCATTACCGGCTGGAGCAAGAAGACCTGTCAAGTCTCAAAGACCTGACAGGTTTTATGCCGCCTGAATCTCCCTTGCAAATGGCCCTCAATAACATCCGCGATGCCCTGGAAGACGCCCTCGGCTTAACCTTTGAAGGTATCAAGGGCGACCGCTTCTTCCGGTCCACCCTGGTGCAGACCCTTTTTTATGGCATCTTTTCGGCCTGGGTGTTGTGGCATACCGAAAACCCTACCCGCTCGGATCGCTTCGACTGGCGGTTGTCGCACTGGTATCTGCGCGTGCCGATGATCCAGGCCCTGTTTGGGCAGTTGGCCCAGCCCAACGCGGTCGGGGCGTTGGGGTTGAACCTGGAAGAGGTGCTCAATTGGGCCGGCGACGCCCTCAACCGGGTCGAACGGGCCGAATTTTTCAGCCGTTTTGAGGTGGGACAGGCCATCCAGTATTTCTATGAGCCATTTCTGCAAGCCTTTTCGCCGGAGCTGCGTAAGGAGCTGGGTGTGTGGTACACCCCGCCGGAGATTGTGCAGTACATGGTCGCTCGCGTGGATATGGTCTTGCGGGAGGAATTGGGGCTGGCCGACGGCCTGGCCGACGAGCAGGTTTACATCCTCGACCCCTGCTGCGGCACCGGCGCGTACCTGGTCGAGGTGCTGCGCCGCATCGCCGCTACCCACCAGGCGCAGGGGGGCGACGCTTTGAACGCCTACCAGGTGAAAAAAGCCGCTCAGGAGCGGGTTTTTGGCTTTGAAATTTTGCCCGCCCCCTTTGTCATCGCCCACCTGCAACTGGGCCTGCTGCTGCAAAGCCTGGGCGCGCCGCTGGCCCCGGCAGAACGAGCCGGGGTCTACCTGACTAACGCCCTGACCGGCTGGACTCCCGCCGAACACCCCAAGCAGCATCTCCTTTTCCCCGCTCTCGAAGCCGAGCGCGACGCCGCCGACGCGGTCAAGCAGAACCGCAAAATTTTGGTCGTGTTGGGCAACCCGCCCTACAACGGCTTTGCCGGTCTGGCCGTAGCCGAAGAGCGCGACCTGACCGACGCCTACCGCACCGCCAAACACGCCCCCGCTCCCCAAGGCCAGGGCTTAAACGACCTATACGTGCGCTTCTTCCGCCTGGCCGAGCGCCAGATTGTCGAGCGCAGCGGCAAGGGTATAGTTTGTTTCATCTCCAATTACTCCTGGCTGGATGGCCTGTCCCACACGGGCATGCGGGAGCGGTATTTGGAAGTATTCGACCGCGCCTGGATCGACTGCTTGAATGGCGACAAGTACCGCACCGGCAAATTGACCCCGACGGGCGAACCTGATCCCAGCGTATTCTCGACTGAATTCAATCGGGAAGGTATCCAGGTGGGTACAGCTATTGCCCTACTGGTGCGGACGGACACTCACACTGGCACAGAGGAGGTTTGCTTCCGTCACTTTTGGGGCAAAACAAAGCGGCAGGAATTACTCGACTCTCTGCATGTCTTTTCGAGCGACCAACGGGAGCGAGAAATCCCCCGGGATTCCGCTGACAGTGAAACTACCGGGGGATTCTTCGGCCTACGGCCTAATGACGTACATTCATACCAGGGATTAAAACCGCCGCTTAAATTGGGCCTACCTTTTATGCCCAGCAATGTTCTACCTGAGTACCTGACTTGGCCCTTGCTAACCGAACTTTTCCCCACTTCCTTCCCAGGCATCAAAACCAGCCGCGATGAGGTGGTAGTAGACATTGATCGTGACCGGTTGATAAAACGGATGGAACAGTATTTCAATCCGCATATCACTCATGAACAGATGCGCCAAATTGCTCCCCAAGCGATGCACCCTACCAATCGCTTTGATGCCTTGCCTACCCGTGATTTTCTCCGCCAACGGGGTTTTCTGCCGCAAAACGTCGTTCGCTATTGCTACCGCCCCTTTGACCTACGTTGGCTCTATTGGGAGCCGGAAACAAAGTTATTGGATGAGAAGCGGGCAGAATATTTTCCCCAGGTCAAAGAAAATAACGTTTGGTTGGCGGCAGCCCAAAAGACTCGCCGATCTTTTGACCCTCCAGTTGTAACCATGCGGCATGCTTCTCTGCATATCATTGAACGTGGGGCTAACCTTTTTCCATTGCGACTGAAAATTGATGCAGAGCGAACCCTCTTCGCCGGGCTTTCCGACGAAAATCACGTTCAATTCAACTTGACCAAACAAGCCACCCGTTATCTGGCCGACCTGGGAGCCAACGGGGAAGCGGAAGCACTGTTTTACCATCTCGTTGCCTTACTGTACGCTCCCACCTATCGCGAGGAAAACGCGGATGCCCTCCGCCAGGATTGGCCGCGCCTCCCCTTGCCCAACAACCTGAAACTGCTGCAACGGTCGGCGGGGCTGGGGCGGACTCTGGCCGCGCTGCTGGACCCGGAGCAGGCCGTTCCCGGTGTGACCGGCGGCCAACTGCGCCCGGAAATGAAAGCCCTCGGCGTAGTCAGCCGGGTGGGGGGCGGTTCGCTCGAGCCGGTCAGCGAATTAGCCCTCACTGCCGGCTGGGGCTATGCCGGGCAGGGTGGGGTGACGATGCCCGGTCAGGGCAGCCTGGTCAAGCGGGAATTCACCCCTGACGAACGAGCGGCTATCGAGAAGGGGGCGGCCGCGCTCGGCCTCAGCCTGGACGACCTGGCTCGCTGCCTGGGTGAGGTTACGCTCGACGTCTACCTGAACGAGGTAGCCTACTGGGCCAATGTACCGCTCAAAGTCTGGGAGTATACGCTGGGTGGGTATCAGGTCATCAAAAAGTGGCTCTCCTATCGGGAAGAACAGGTTTTGGGCCGGCCGCTCAAGCCGGAGGAGGCCCACGAGGTCATGCGTTTGGTACGCCGTCTCACCGCTATCGTCTTGCTGGAGAGAGTACTGGATGTGAATTATAAAGCGGTGAAAAACAGTAGTCAGTAGCCAGATGTCAGTAGTCAGATAATAGATGTTTTTCTGACTACTGACTGCTGAATTTTTAGGTGTTTGATTTACTTGCCGATCACCAGGTCGTAGGGCCAGGCAATGACCCCGCCGTCCATAAAGCGTATATTTTGCCGGCCAGTCCCTTCCAGGAACCGTTGGGCCTCGTAACCACGCAGGCTCATCTGGCAGAACACCACAATCTCCTTGTCCCTGGGCAGTTCCTCGACCCGCTGGCGCAGCTTGCCCAGGGGGATGAGCGTGATCCGCCGGTCTTCGATATGCATCTCTTCAAACTCCTGGGGCATCCGCACATCCAGCCAGACGAAATCGTCATCCCGTTCTAGTTTGGCCTTCACCTCCAGGGGCGAAATGGCTTTGGCCAAGCCCTTTATCTTGTTTTCGATGATGTTGGCGGTGTGGCTGGCCAGGTCAATGGCCGTAGCGTAGGGCGGGGCATAGCCCAAGTCAAGCTGGCCAATCTGGCTCACCGTAGCCCCAAACCGGAGCGCCGTGGCCAGCACATCGATCCGCTTGATGCCGTCGCCCGGTCCCACTGCTTGAGCGCCCAACAGTTTCCCGGTTTTGGCATCGGCGACGAGCTTGAGCAGGATGACCTGGTTGGTTGGGTAGTAGTGTGAACAATCGGACGACGGAGCCAGGGCGGTTACCACCTCGTAGCCCAGATCGCGGGCTTGTTTTTCGGTCAAGCCGGTTTTGCCGACATTGTAATCAAGCACTTTTAGCACGCCGGTTCCAACCACACCCGGAAAAACCGTCTGTCCGCCCACCAGGTTGTCGCCGATGACCCGGCCGTGCTTGTTGGCCGCCGAGCCCATCGGCCAGTGGAATTTCTGGCCGCTGACCATATGATGGCTCTCCACACAGTCACCACCGGCATAGATGTCGGGGTCGCTGGTTTGAAGATACCCATTGACGGCGATCCCGCCGGAAGGACCAATGAGCAGCCCGGCCTCCTGGGCTAGTTTGACGTTAGGCCGCACCCCCACTGCCAGCAGGACCATATCGGTTTCAAGCTGGCGCTGAGTGGTGACAACCCGGCTGACGTTGCCTGCGGCGTCCGGCTCCAGGCGCAAGACTTTCTCGCCCGTGTAGACCTCAATTCCGGCGGAGCGAATATACCTGGTCAAGAAGGCCGACATTTCCGGGTCCAGCATCGTCGGCAGAATGTGGTCCAGCATTTCCACGATACTGACCTTGACCTTGTTGGCAGCCAGGGCCTCGGTAACTTCCAGCCCAATCAAGCCGCCGCCGATAATGGTCGCCCGCTGCACCTGGCCGGAGGTCAGGGCCTGGCGGATGGCTACGGCATCGTCGGGGTGGTTGAGCCGGAAGACCCGCTGTAACTGAACCCCCTCGATGGGTGGAACTATCGGCAACCCGCCCGTAGCCAGGACCAGTTTATCGTAAGGGAGGACCTGGTGCTCGTTGGTATCGGTCTTGACCACTTCGACGGTCTTGGCCTGGCGGTCAATTGACAGGGCCAGGGTTTGGTTGAGCACGCGGATATTTTTGACCCGGTCAAAGAACACCACATCGCGAGGCACGCCGACCGGGGTACAAACCAGGTCACGAATCTCCTTGATTTTACCCTCGATAAAGTAGGGCATACCGCAGCCGGCATAGGAGAGCAACGTGCCGCGCTCGACGATTGTTATCTCAGCCTCTGGCATAAGCCGGCGGGCGCGGGCCGCCGCTTTGGGGCCGGCCGCCACCCCACCGATCACCAGAATTCTAAGAGGGTTAGTCATAATATTTCAACCTTTCTGCCATGGTAAATTTTGGGTGATGAGTATTAAGTTGAGTTTAACTTTAAAAAACAATCCAGCTAGAGTTTACCCTGACTCCCGGCTCAAAAAATAGTGTCAAATGGGTCTCTTCTCCGTGACATTTGTCATCTATTAGCGGGGTTTAGCCGGGAGGAGGTCTATCAATAACCCATCAACCCACAACAACGGGGGCAAGTCGGCATAATCCCCTGATTATGGCAACGTTCACTCTGGGGAAGTCAGACAGAATGAGTCATCGGCAAATTAAATTGCCCATTTTTTGGGTATTGGCGCAAGGGGTCGAAACGATTCGCGCCCACGAGGTAAAACTGACCCAACAGTTGCTGGCTGGACTGACCACCATCCCCGGCGTAACCGTCTACGGCAGCTTGGATGCGGCGGCCCAAACTGCGACGGTCTCTTTTAACATGGCCGGGATAGCCCCATCGGTCCCCCGCCGATGATGATGATGAAATCGTAAGAGTCAGGTTGTGCGCCCAGGTTTGATAAATTCAGGTCGAAGTTTAGAGCCATCCACTTACCTCTTAGGCAGCCACCGC
>CAZUNT010000061.1:0-33962 GCA_964622215.1 uncultured Caldilineaceae bacterium | reverse complement strand
GCGACCTACTCAAAGGCAGCGTCTACGAGCCGACCGGTCTTAGCCCGGCGGAGTTGCTCGATGTGGTCAAAGCCACCGGCACATTAACCGGCCTGACCACCGCCTATCACGACTGGAATCCAGCCCAGGTCATTACTGACAGTAATGCCGAGGTAATTGTCGAGGTGAGTTATACCGATTTGACTACCGGCGAACCGGCTCTCACTTATATCAAGACGGCCCTGGAACGGGGCAAGCACGTCGTCACCACCAACAAAGGCCCGATTGCCCTTCATTACCCTGAGCTGGCGGCGTTGGCTCGCGCCCATGGGGTCGAAATTGGGGCGGAAGGGACAGTTATGAGCGGTACTCCTACGCTCCGTTTGGGCCAGGAGCTATTGACCGGAGCCGGCATTTATCGGATCCAGGGTATCCTCAATGGAACGACGAATTACATTTTGACCCAGATGGAAGCAGGGGCCAGTTATGCCAGCGCCCAGGCCGAAGCTCAAGCCCAGGGATACGCCGAGGCTGATCCTACGGGTGACGTGGAGGGCCACGATGCCGCCGGTAAGGTAGTGATCCTGGCCAATCTGCTCCTGGGGGCTAGCCTGACCATGCAGGATGTAGTCCGACAGGGCATCACCCGCTTGACCCCGGCCGATATTAACGCTGCCCAGGCCGCCGGAGAACGGTGGAAGTTGATCGGCCGGGTAGAGAAGGCCGAGGGTCAAGTGCAGGCCAGCGTCGGCCCTATACGTTTGCCTGTAACCCATCCCCTGGCTTCAGTCGGCGGGGTGACCAATGCTATTACCTATAGCACGGTCTTGTTAGGGGATGTGACCGTAGTCGGGCCGGGCGCGGGCCGACTGCAAACCGGGTACGCTTTACTTAGTGATTTGTTAGCTATTCATCGCAAACTTGGAAATTGAAATATTTTCAGGATGCCATATTCAGGATTTGGACCAAGCCCTGGAGCGAAGGACAAATGTTCAATGAAAAAAAAGCCAATCTCTCAAGTTGAACAGCCAAAGGATCATTTCTTCAAGTGGCTGCGTCAGGGTACGGAGGCCTTGCACCAGGGCGAACTGGCTAAGGCAGTTCGATTTTTGGAACGCGCTTACCAGTTGGACCCGGCTAACCCCGACGCCGCGCTAAACCTGGGAGGAGCTTACATCCTGTCAAAAAAGTTCGCTCAGGCGGTAATAGTCCTGGAGCCACTAAGCGAACGGGAGCCGCACAACCCGATGGTCTGGACAAATTTGGGGGCGGCCTACCTGGGCAATCCCATTTTGGCTAAAGATGAAGACCAGCGGCGTGCCATTGCCGCATTTGAAAGGGCGTTGGAATTGAACCCCAATGCCCCCAACGTGGCTTACAACCTGGGGCTGGTTCACCTTGACCGCCAGGAAAGCGAGCGGGCGCTCCACTGGTTCCGACGGGCCGTCCAGTCCAATCCCAATGACCGGGACGCCCGCCGTTTTATTGATCAACTAGAGGGTAAAGGTGAGGAGACTTCACGAACTAACGTACACCACCGGGAGTGAAAATCTGGAGTGCAGAATTAATTCTGCACTCCGAAAGCTATTTTCGAGGAGAATAAACTTTCGTCATAACCCTATCCGGCCCGGTTTGCTTATTAAAATTTGAAAATAAAAAGACCTCCGAGGTTTTGATAAGTCCCCGGAGGTCTCTTAAATTCCTTACGCCTTCGCTTTGCCTTGATTGGCGACGGCCTGGGCGGCTTTGGCTATTGCTTCAGGGTCACCCAGGTAGTAGTGTTTGATGGGCCGGATTTGATCATCCAGTTCGTACACCAGCGGGATGCCGGTGGGAATATTTAGCCCAACAATTTCCTGATCAGAAACATTATCCAGATATTTGACCAGCGCCCGCAGCGAATTACCGTGAGCCGCCAGGAGGACCTTTTGGCCGGATTGGATGGTTGGCACAATGGTGCTGTGCCAGAACGGCAACACCCGCTCGACCGTATCCTTCAAGCACTCGGTCAGCGGCAGTTCGGCTTCGCTCAAATCCTTATAACGCGGATCGTGACCGGGATAGCGAGGGTCACTTTTTTCCAGGGAAGGAGGCGGTACATCGTAGCTTCGACGCCAGATACGCACCTGGTCCTCGCCAAACTTTTCGGCCATTTCACCCTTGTTTAACCCCTGCAACGCCCCATAATGCCGCTCGTTTAAGCGCCAGGAACGCACTACCGGAATCCACATCAGGTCCAACTCGTCCAGGGTAAGCCAGAGGGTGCGGATGGCCCGCTTTAAAACAGAGGTGTAGGCGATGTCAAAGGTGTAGCCCTCGGTTTTGAGGACCTGGCCGGACTGTTTGGCCTCCTCATAACCACGTTCCGACAGGTCAACATCGGTCCAGCCGGTAAACCGATTTTCTTTGTTCCACGTGCTCTCGCCGTGGCGGAGCAATACAAGTTTAATCATAATTCAACCTTCCTTAAGCAAATTATTCAAGATAGCCCCCTACGGGGCAAATTATATCACCCCCGTTGGATTCATAAAAATAGAAGTTCTCCCAAACGGAGTGTAAAAGAACACTTTTGCACTCCTGTTCCATCAGGCAATCTCTCTAAAAGCCGCCTGGGTTGCCTCAATGGTAGCCGCCACAATCTCGTCGCTGTGGGCAATTGAGAAGAATCCCGTTTCAAACTGCGAGGGGGCTAAGTAAACTCCATGGTTTAACATAGCCTGGAAGAAACGGGCGTAGCGATTCGTGTCGCTCCGGGCCGCGGTATCCCAGTTGGTGACCGGTTGGTCGGTGAAGAAGGTGCAGAACATGGTGCCGGTTTGGGTCTGGTACACGGGCACACCGGCTGCCTCCGCCGCCGCACCAATACCTTGACATAGCCGGGTCGTACCGGCAACCAGTTGGTCGAACACCCCCGGCTCCCGGATGGCTTTGAGGGTTTCGATGCCGGCGGTCATAGCCAGGGGATTGCCGCTGAGTGTCCCGGCCTGGTACATCGGCCCGGCCGGAGCGACCGTCTGCATAATCTCTCGCCGCCCGGCATACGCCCCGACCGGCAGCCCCCCGCCGATGACCTTTCCCAGCGCGGTCAAGTCAGGAGTGACGCTATAATAGGCCTGCGCCCCGCCAAGAGCCACGCGGAAGCCGGTCATTACTTCGTCGAAGATGAGCAGAGCCTGGAATTGGTCGCACAGCCGGCGCAGCCCGGCCAGGTAACCTTCAACCGGCAGCACTGTACCCATGTTGCCCGCTACCGGTTCCAGGATGATCCCGGCAATGTCCTGGTCGTATTGGTCAAACAGCGTTTTAATGGCCGCCAAGTCGTTGAATGGCGCGGTCAGCGTATCTTGCGTTGCGCCGGGAGGTACGCCGGGGCTGTCGGGCAGGCCCAAGGTCGCCACGCCGGAACCGGCCTGCACCAGCAGAAAGTCGGCGTGACCGTGGTAGAGGCCTTGTAACTTGATGATTTTGTTACGCCCGGTAAAAGCGCGGGCCAGGCGTAGCACGCTCATGGTGGCCTCGGTGCCGGAGTTGACAAAGCGCACCTGCTCGGCGGAGGGGACCAGTTCGCAAACCAGCTCGGCCAGTTCCGTTTCTAAGGCCGTCGGCGCGCCGTAGCTGGTGCCCCGTTCGATGGCCTGCTGCAAGGCTTTGACCACGCGGGGATGGGCGTGGCCCAGGATCAGCGGCCCCCAACTAAGCACATAGTCAATGTAGCGGTTACCGTCGGCGTCCCACATATAAGGGCCTGCCGCCCGTTCCATAAAAAGCGGTTGCCCGCCCACCGCCCGAAAGGCCCGCACCGGCGAGTTGACCCCCCCGGGGATGACTTTCTGCGCAGCGGCGAAAAGATGTTCAGAGTTGGTAAAGTTCATGATTACTCCTATCCCCCCTGATAAAATTATCTGTGTCCATCTGTGTTCATCTGTGGACTCTATCCCAGCCAGCGGGCCGCGTCTTTAGCCCAGTAGGTCAAAATTATATCCGCCCCGGCCCGCTTGATAGCCGTCAAACTTTCCATAGCCACCCGCTTTTCGTCCAGCCAGCCCAGCCGGGCCGCGGCTTTGAGCATGCTGTACTCGCCGCTAACGTTGTAGGCGGCCAGGGGCAGGTCGGGAAAGGTATCACGGGCCTGCCGGATAATGTCCAGGTAAGGCAGGGCCGGTTTGACCATAATGATGTCCGCCCCTTCGATAATATCCAGTTCGATTTCACGCAGCGCTTCGCGGCCATTGGCCGGGTCCATCTGGTAGGTGGAGCGGTCGCCGAATTGGGGGGGGCTGTCGGCGGCGTCACGGAAGGGGCCGTAAAAGCCGCTGGCAAATTTGGCCGAGTAGCCCATTATCGGCGTGTCGGCAAAACCGGCCTCGTCGAGCGCCCGCCGGAGCGCGCCCACCTGGCCGTCCATCATGGCGCTAGGTCCAACAATGTCGGCCCCGGCCCTGGCATGCGACACCGCTACCTGGCCCAAGATTTCCAGGGTGGGATCGTTCAAAATCCGGCCCTCTTCGACGAGGCCGCAGTGACCGTGATCGGTGTACTCGCACATACAGACATCGGTTATGATGACTAATTCAGGATTGGCGCGGCGCAAAACGCGAATGGCCTGCTGCACCACGCCGTCGTCGGCGAAATTTTCCCGGCCAATGGGGTCTTTTTCCGCCGGCAGGCCAAAAAGAATCACCGCCGGAATGGCCAACGCCCGCAGTTCTTCAGCTTCGACCGCCAGCATATCCACCGACTGCTGGAAGACGCCCGGCATCGAGGGCACTTCGCGGCGCACCCCTTGGCCGTGCAGGACAAAGAGAGGGTAAATAAAATTCGCCGGGGTCAGGCTGGTCTCCCGAACCAGGCGGCGCAGCCCGGCGCTCTGGCGCAGCCGGCGGGGGCGGGCGATGGGGAAAGCCCGGCCGGTAGGGCCTGGATTTTTGGGTTGGGTAGATTTTGGCAGCATTAGGTTTTTTTCCTCCATAAAAATAGTAATTAGTTGCCAGTAATCAGTGAGCAGTAAATTGCTGAACTGATAACTGTTCACTGATAACTGTTCACTGATAATTGTTCACTGTCACACCCCTGATTGACTGACAAATTTAATCTTTCACCGCTGAGGACGCTGAGAACGCAGAGATTTTTATAAATTTCTCGGCGGCCTCTGCGCTCTCTGCGGTAAATTTGGGCCACAATGTTAAATCTGTCAGTCAACCTTGTCACACCCTCTCAACCTTCTCCACACACTCAATGCCCATTTCCTTCAGCCGGGCCAGGATCGGCTCGTACCACATCGGGGTAACGGGTGTGTGGACGCCGGTTGCTTGAACCTTACCACTCAGGATTAAGTCAACGCCGATGGCGGCGGGGAGGCTGACGGTGCGGGCGATGGCAGTTTCACCGCCCGGTTCGCCAAAAGTAATCAAGGTCGAAGAGAGTTTCTCTTTTTTGCCGTCGGGGTAGCTGGCCTTGAATTGGTGGACCAGGACGACCATATCAGACTCGCCCTCGGCGTACTGCATACGTGCGAGCATGACCTGGGTCAACAGGTCCAGGGGCGATATTTTGTTTCCGGTCACTTGCAGCGGCTTTTCGTCCAGCAGGCCCAGCCATGCCAGGTTGTGGATAACCGAGCTGTCAGGCTCAACCTTGAGATAGGCAGCCAGGTCGGCTTTAATCCCTTGTCCTGAGCCTGTCGAAGGCTTACCGCTTTGAGGCATTTCGGCGGGGAGCAAACTGCGCGTGAATTGGGCGTAGGTCATGCCCAACACGTCGCGCGGCTGATCATCCAAAAAGCCCAGGGCGGCAATTTTATACAGGTTGTCGCACCAGCCGAGATTTCGCAGCGTGCCCCGGTACATTGTGGCGGCATCGCCGATGCCGTAAATATCCCGGTAGGGTAGGGAGTCGCGGTTGGGGTAAGCTTCAAACCGGCCCAACCCCGCCACGTCGAGCAGCCAGTAATGGGTAAACAACTCTGGCCCTGGCACGTTGACCTCCCGGTCATCGCATAAGTAATGAGCAGCGTTGCGGGCGGCGAGCAGCACCCCACGGGGACTCCAGGAGAATTTGTAGCCAAAGGGGTTAGTGTTGGCCTCCGGGGCCGGCAGAGCGCCGCAGTAAGACATAAAGCTGTCGATGTGCCCGCCCGCGCCTTGCACCCGGTGAATAATCTGCGTAGCCGACATGTGGTCAATGCCGGGATCCAAGCCGGCTTCGTTGAGAATAACAACCCCGGCCTCTTTGGCCGCCGCGTCCAGTTCGCGCATGGCCGGGCTGACGTAGGAAGTGGTGACCATCGGCTTGCCTTGAGCAAGGCAGGCTTTGGCTGCCTGGGGATGGTAAATATAGGGCAGCATACTCACCGCCAGGTTGGCCTGGCCGACCAGTTTGGTCAGGGTGTTACTGCCGGGATCGGCTTCAATATCGTAGGCCACCGCCTGGCCGTGGGGATGACCGCCGATCATGACCTGGGCTTTCGCCGCCGTCCGGCTGGCTACGGTAACGTGATAGCCTTTTTCCAAGAGATAGCGCACCATGGGGCCGGTAGACAGCCCTGCCCCAAGAATGAGAACTTTTTTCATCGTTGAAAACTCCTTGAAAATAGTGCCTTACGAGTTAGATTCTTGCACATTGAGCAAGAAGTTTAACACAGAGAGCACAAAGGATGCACAGAGGAACACAGAGAGAGTTTCTTGGTGATCTTTGTGAAAGTAGATGGTAGATAGTAGACGGGAAATTATACACCCGGCAACCTTGTTACCCTGCTACCTTTTTATCGGTCACCTTAAAGGTGTTTTTCTAAATACTGATAATCCGGCGTCAGTTCGCCGTGATAAACAATCGTCGCCCGCTTGAGTTCGGGAGGGAGAGAGCAGAAGGCAAAATCTGCGCTAAAATCGCAGGCGGCCAGGGTGGGGATGAAGGGCAGCAGCGCCTCGCTAAAGCTGGCCGAGGACTCGACCGGCAGCTCGCAGGGCAGGTTGTCCACAGCCATAATGACCGGCCCCCGGCCGGCGACTCCGTCAATCGCGCTGTCCGTTTCCGGATCCCAGACAAAGCAGGGCGCATCCGGGCTGGTGGCCTTGAGGGTGGGTTCGATTCCGCCCTCGATGTCGCAACTGATGTCGCCGATGACCCGTAATTTAGGCGGAGTGTGGTCGTTGTATAGTTGGCGGGCCGCCGCTTTGGTCAGCAGGCGAGGATAACGCGGAGTCCAATAGATGCAGTTGACCAGTACGGTGAGGTAAGGCAGGTACTGTTCAAACTTGGAACGATACCGCTCCGGGTGCTGGAAAAATTCCGGCAGGTCAAAGGGACGGCCTGCCTTAACCGGCTCGACTGTATCTTCTTCTTTGAAAACAACCTTATAAAGCACATTCCGGTCAAGCTCTTCTCGCTCGGCCAGCTTTAGTAATTCGGCGGGCGAAATCTGGCGGGTTGGCAGCAGATCGAGGATGGCCTGCGCTCCCCGCGAGACATTGCCATAGCCGGTTATGCCGATGACCAATGGGTTCAGCTCAACCGGCAGACCCTCCTGGACAATCCGCCGGCCAATCTCCCGTATGGCGCTTTGGGCGGCGGGCAAATCGGCGTACTCATAAGTGGGTTGCAGGCCGGTCAGCGGGTTGGCAATACCTGCCCAGGCCAGGCGTTGGCCTAACGCGGCCAAGGTGTCAATCATCCCGGCTAACCCGGCGTGCCGGCCAAAAAAAATCAAGCGGCGGTTTTGCCCGTCCACCACCCGTTCGTAGTCAATCAATTGGCACTTCAACTCAAGCAAACGGCGCAGCAGGGGCATATTGTGCGGCTGGCCTTTGATGGTATGGGAGAAAAAGAGGTAGGTTTGGCCCGGCTGGAGCAGTTCCGCTGGAATTTCTTTGATCGCCAGCACCACCTGGGCCGGGGAAAGCTCTTCCTGCACCATCGCTCCGGCGGCGGCGTAGGTGTCATTGGCAAAGGCCCGGATGGGCGAAGGTTGAACCAGGATTCTAAGGCCGTGCTGCTGCGTAAGCAGAGCGACATGGCCTGGGGTGAGAGGAACCCGCCGCTCCCAGCGATTTTTGTCTTCGCGGCGAATGGCAATAGTGTTACTCATGGCGAGTCAGCTTAACATCATCCAGAATTTTTTGCAAACTGACTACTCGACAAAGCGCCGTAAATCGCTTACAATAGTTTCCTCCTGACTTAAAAAACAGAGGGTACTTCTATGGAACAACTTTTATGGACTTTTGAAGAGGTCAAGCGTTTTGCCAACCATCCCGACACGCCGCTGCGCCAATGGGCTTTGGATCGGTTAACCAAGCGCTTCTCACAACAAGCCGGTGATGTAGTGGTAACCATGCTCGATGATCCGGGCAGGTTTATCGCTCGTGAAGCCCTGGATTTTTTGGCCGAAAGCGGCGAAACAGAAAAATACGGCCCTATTTTGCTGGAGCGATTGAAACGAGCCACAGGAGAAACCTTTGGCCGCCTGGCCTGGGCTTTGGCCAAGCTAGGATATCGGCCGGCCTTGCCCATTATTCTGGCCACTTTCGACCAGGCGATCGGCAACGAGGACCTCTATTATCTGATCCAGGCCCTGGGTAAGTTTGGCGGACATGAGGCCCGCCAGACTTTATGGACGCTCTTGGAGAAGGCTTCCGCCTCCAGAAACACAACCCCGGCCAGTAAAAATACTTTTACGACCCTATTTGACGTGGATAAGATTGCCTCCCCCACCTACCATGTCACTTTCCTGGTCGAAGCGTTACTTAAGGTCGGCCAACCGGAAGATATTCCCCGCCTGGTACAACAGTATCGTTCCTGGCCGTTCCAGGAGGGTTATCGTTCCCCGCTGTCTGCCTTTGCGGTCGGTGTCGAGGCCGGCCGATTGGTTGAAGAGATGAACTACACCGCCAAGAGTGATCTTGATGCGTTGTTGGATCGGGCAGAGTGGTGGTTAAACGCCGACCTCGATTTGAGCGACGCTTGTTTTGACGACCTTACCATCGCTTTCGAAAATAAATATACCGGTGTGTTTGAGGCGCTGCTGGCTGAGGCGCGCCGCTTGGTGAAAGAACGGGGAGATGACATAGCCGGGTGGCAGGCGGCCTGGGCAGCCGGTGAACAATTGGTAGGTTATCAACAGCGCACACTTTGCACCCTGCTCATTTTTCAAGCTTTCGTTGAGCAGCCTGCTACGCTCCTCAAACAGCGCCAGCAAGAAGCCGGGTTAGGTTTGGGTTTATTGGCCCAATTGAGTGTAGACCAGGATGATCAAGCTCGCCTGGATAACGCTGCTGATAAAACTGAGACCTTGTTGGTTATCCTGGCCGAACCGCGTGAAAAAGTCTTGCCCGACATTATTGACCGGGTAGTGGCCCTGGGGCCGGAGATTGTTCCCCGCCTGGTTGACCTCTTTGACCCAGAAGATTATGGCTGGGGCGCGATTCGCCTGGCCGAGGTGTTTAAGCGGATGGCC
Organism: uncultured Caldilineaceae bacterium; assembly: GCA_964622215.1. Classification (GTDB taxonomy): domain Bacteria; phylum Chloroflexota; class Anaerolineae; order 4572-78; family J111; genus DSQQ01. The sequence continues at coordinate 24,535 of CAZUNT010000061.1, read as the reverse complement.
AGGGCTTATCCGGGTAGTTGTGACGCCGCTATCCCCAAACTGATTGCCGCTATCCATGACGAACAGGGCGATTACCTACTGGAAAACTGTTCTTATGCGCTCGAAGCCATCGGACTGGCTGCGGTCGAGCCGGTGATTAAACATCTGCGCAGCACCAAGGATATGGCGCGTGAAATTTATCTGACGGGAGTCCTGACCGAAATTCCTACGGAGAGCGCCGCCCAGGCCATTCTGCTCAAAGTGAAAGCTGGTAAACCTGTCGGTGAAATGGAGTTAAGCGCCTTAGCTGATATTGGCAGTGCCAGCGCTATTGAGCCGCTTTACCGGCTTTGGAAGCCAGGTGGAGATCACATTCTGGCTGAAAACCTGCTTATCCTGTGCGAACTCAACGAGGTGCAAAAACCGGAGTTGCCTGAATGGCGCCGCCTGGTCGAAGCGGAAGAAGTACGGCTGGCCAAAATCTTTGCCGGAGAGTTTGACCCTGGGCAAGAATTAAAAAATCCAGCCGATTCGAAGCAGATGTTGATGCGCACCTGGCAGCTCCAACACGAGAAACCCCAATCGTCAAAAATATTGTCCGGCCAAAAGAAAACACTTAGCAAAAAGGAGCAGAAAAAGCGATCTGCTCAACGGAAGGGCCAGGTCAAAGGTAAAAAGAAGAAGCACCGGCGTTGATTGAGGACCTTTAGTTAAAATCTCTGCGCCTGCTCGCTTCGTAATTTGTGGTGAAAAAGGTATCGTCTCAATACTGTGGCACGCCACCGCTGATGAAAATGGAGTTCAAAAGTATTGCTTTTGGACTCCGGCAAGTCTATTTTCGAGGAGTCGTCACGAAGCTGACGGTACACCACCAAGGGTGAAAATCTGGGGTGCAGAATTAATTCGAGTATTTCCCACTTAGCGTGGGTAAGATTGCTGGAGTGCAGAATTTACGCTTTGCGTGCCAAGTAGCCAAAAGCGGAATAAATTCCGCACTCCTCCACAATACTTGGGAAATACTCATTAATTCTGCACTCCACAAAGTCATTTACGAGGAGAAAAACCTATGTCTCAAGCAGTCATCATTGATGCAGTACGCACCCCGGTAGGAACTTTTGCCGGGGTGTTAAGCCAGGTGCGGCCCGACGATTTGACCGCATTGGTGTTGAAGGCGCTGGTCGGACGGGTTGGAATTGACCCGGCGCAGGTTGAAGAAGTAATTATAGGTTGCAGCAACCAGGCCGGCGAAGACAATCGTAACGTGGCCCGGATGGCCCTGCTGCTGGCCGGTTTCCCCCCCAGTGTCGGCGGGGTGACGGTCAATCGCCTGTGCGCGTCGGGGTTGGATGCTATTATTGCCGCTGGCCGGGCCATCACGGTGGGCGAGGGGGATATTTACATCGCCGGGGGGGTCGAGAGTATGACTCGCGCTCCTTACGTGCTAAGCAAAAGCGAAAGTGCCTTTGACCGCAGCGCCAAGCTGTACGATACCTCCATCGGCTGGCGCTTCCCCAACCCCAAGATGGAGGCCATGTTCCCCCTGGAGGCGATGGGCGAAACGGCCGAAAATATTTATGAACAGACCCACATCAGCCGGGAGCGGCAGGACGTCTTCGCCCTGGAGAGCCAGCGGCGAGCTGTAGCGGCCATCAATGCCGGCCGCTTCAAGGATGAGATTGTGCCGGTACCCGTGCCGCAGCGTAAAGGAGACCCGATCATCGTAGATACCGACGAGCATCCCCGCATGAAGCGGGTTGACGGGACCTACGAATTGACGACCAGCGCCGCAATCCTGGCCAAACTGAGACCGGCTTTCCGGGCAGGTGGAACAGTTACGGCCGGCAACGCCTCCGGCATCAACGACGGCGCAGCAGCACTCCTGCTGACCTCACTAGACCGGGCGGGGGCGTTGGGCTTAAAACCAATGGCCCGTATCATCGCCTCGGCCTCAGCCGGGGTTGCCCCGCGCTTGATGGGTTTAGGTCCTATTCCGGCCGTGCGTAAGGTTCTGGAACGGGCCAAACTGGCCGTGGCCGACCTGGATTTGATCGAATTGAACGAAGCCTTTGCGGTGCAAACCCTGGCCGTGATGGACGAGTTGGGTTTACCCGACGACCGTACCAATGTCAACGGCGGAGCGATTGCTCTGGGCCACCCGCTTGGCTGCAGCGGTGCGCGGATCATGACGACCCTGTTGCACGAGATGAAGCGCCGCTATCGCCAGGGAGCCGCCACTTCGCCCTATGGCTTGGCGACGATGTGTGTCGGCGTTGGACAAGGTGTTGCCACCATCGTAGAGTGGATTGGCGAGTAAGAACAGGGTCTAGACCTGACAGGTTTTTAAAACCTGTCAGGTCTGTTGCCTAAAAATTGGACGCACTCGTAAGAACACTCAAATTTGACTAAAAGAACGGATGTTCTTATAATTAATTTGGCCGAGGGATTTAATTATGGACATCCAGCAAAAAGTCGAAATTTTGGGGCAGGCGGCGGCTCTGGATTGCGAGGGGCCGCCCCTATTGACGCGAGAGCAGCGCAAAGCCCACTTCATTGATCAGAGCCGGGTGTATGTTACGCATCCGCAGCGGGGTAAAATTTCCGTTATGCGTACCATGCAGACTAGTGCCTGCGAGCGGAATTGTTACTACTGCCCTTTCCAGGCCGGGCGCAACTACCAGCGGGTGTCCTTCAAGCCAGAAGAGTTAGCTGCCGCTTTTGACCAGATGCAGGGCAAAAAGCTGGTCGAGGGCCTCTTTTTAAGTAGCGGGATTGCCGGCAGTGGGGTCAAGGTGATGGATGCTATGCTGGATACGGCGGATATCATCCGCCGCAAATACCAGTATCATGGGTACATCCATCTTAAAATTATGCCCGGTGCTGAGGCTGCTCAGATTGAACAGGCGGCCCGCCTGGCCGACCGCCTGTCGATCAACCTGGAAGGAGCCAACGAAGAACGATTGTCCCTCCTGGCTCCCAAAAAGGATTTTTGGCAGGAGTTGCTGCCGCCGCTCTACTGGCTGCGCCAAAATCAACATCACTTGGAACCCTGGGTCAAGCGGCCCAGCCTGACCACCCAGTTTGTGGTCGGCCCGGCGGGCGAGTCGGACCGGGAACTTCTGACCACGGCTAACATGCTCTATCGAGAGGCAAACTTGGCCCGGGCTTATTACTCTCCCTTCAATCCCATCCGGGGAACCGTTTTAGAAAGTGCCCCCAAAACGCCGCCTTTGCGGGAGCACCGGCTGTACCAGGCCGATTGGCTGCTGCGTTTTTATGGTTTTCAAATAGATGAATTGCCTTTCGATGAACAAGGCCATTTGCCTCTTAGCGGGGACCCCAAGTTAGTGTGGGCCAAGGCTCATCTGAGCCATCGCCCCGTCGAGATCAACCGGGCCAGCCGCACCGAACTCCTGCGTATTCCCGGTATTGGCCCCCAAACCGTCGAAGCCATTCTAACCGCCCGCCGGCAGAATCGTTTGAGTGATCTGCCCCAACTCAAGCAGCTTGGAGTCCAAATAGGCCGGGCTGCGCCTTTTATTTTGCTCAATGGCCGCCAGGCCAGTTACCAGCTACCCCTATTGGGACTCTAATCTGTCTCAACGAGTAGGGCCAGACCCCAGGGGTTTTGTGTAGCACCCCTGGGGTCTCTCTTTTTCATTATTAACAAATTTAAGCAATGGGCGTATATCTGGTAAAATTACAGCAGGTATTAGAGGATTTATTTTAAAGGCCACTTATTATGTCTCATCATCAAACAACCACTCCCCCTTTCTCTTTATTCAAACTCATCCACCAGCAGTTCAACCACAATGCGCCGGCGATTCGCTGCACGAAAGCCACGTTGGTTCATCTGTCCCATACTTTGGAAGATTTGGTATTAAGCCAGAATATCCCGGCCTTGTTTTTTATGGGACCTCAAGAGCATAGCCAATGGCGACAAGAACAGGAACGATACCAAAAACTGGCGCAGGTAGCGCAACAGGTTTGGGTTTTTTCGAGTGCTCATGTAACCCCGCCGAACGAGGCAAACTTTACCCAGATAACACTCAGCCCCGACGACCCTCTGCGCCAGGAGTGGTTCCTGGTAATTCTATCCAAACCCTTGGCCCTGGTTTTATGCGCCGAAGACAGCCAGATAACAGCGGTCAATGATGCTACTCGACAATTTGATATGATTTGGAGTTTTGAGCCTGCCTTGGTCCAGCAAGGTCTTGATCTTCTTGAAAAGATTATTACAGCTTACCGGCCTGAACAATTGGTTTCACTTCAGAAGATACGGACCAAATATACCGCCATCAAACCCGACCTGGCCCTGATTGCCGACTTGACGATGCGAATGGTCCGGTTTGAAGAGACCTTGCACCAACGATTCCGCGAAACCGAGGGTATCCTCCAGCGTTATCAATCGCGTTTGGAAGCGCAGGTTACCCAGCGCACCTCCGACTTGCTTGCGGCTAACCAACAACTTCGGCAGGAAATTGCCGAAAAACAGGAGGCGGCTGAAGAGTTGCAGCGATATCGCAATCACCTGGAGGATTTGATTGTCGAACGGACCGCTGAGCTTGGCGCCGCCAATCAAAAACTCCAACAGGAAATCGTCGAACGCCAGCGAGCCGAGGCTGAGCGCGAACAGTTATACCAACAAACCCAAAAGCAAGCCCAGCAGTTGGAACAGATTTTGAATGCCGGCCTGGACAGCATTATCCTGCTGGATCATGAGTATCGGATAAAAGTAGTGAATTCTACAGCCCAGATGTGCTTACCGGTTTTGGCTAAGGTAGATATAGGCCAGATATGTACCCACCTGGGTGGACATCCTCTGAGCGAATTTCTGACAGGGAAATATTACGAGGTTACACCTGAAGGCCAATCACAGCCCATTTTTGAGGTAAAAATGCGCCCGGTCATTGCTGACCCTGACGACGAGGGCTGGGTTTTGGTCGTGCGTGATATCACCGACCAACGCGACATTCAGAAGCGGGTGCAGGAACAGGAAAAACTGGCGGCAGTGGGCCAATTGGCGGCCGGAATTGCCCACGATTTTAACAATATCCTGACCAGTATTATCGGTTTCGCCGAATTAGCTCGCTATGAACCTAACGTCCCGGCCTCGATTCAAACTGATTTAAGCCGCGTGATCCAGCAGGGCAAACGAGCGGCTCACCTGGTGCGCCAAATCCTCGATTTCGCCCGGAAAAATGTCACGGCCAAACGACCCCTGGAATTCGACGGCTTTCTGGGAGATATGGTTAGACTCCTGGAACGGACCATTCCTGAAACGATCTGGCTTGAACTGGAAATTGAACCGGGGCAGAAAACTTACACCCTCAATGCGGACGCGCCCCAATTACAGCAAGTTTTAACCAATTTAGCGGTTAACGCCGCCGACGCCATGCCGGTCGGAGGTGTGTTAAAGTTTCGTCTCTCGCGCTTAACCCTGCGCCCCGATCAGCAGCCCCCCTGCCCCGGCCTGTCTCCAGGAGATTGGCTGGTGCTGGCCGTCACGGATACAGGAGCAGGTATTCCGGCTCAAGATTTGCCCCATATTTTTGAACCTTTCTTTACCACGAAAGAGGTCGGGCAGGGTACGGGATTGGGCCTGGCTCAAGTGGACGGGATCATTAAACAGCATGACGGCTTCATTGATGTTGAAAGCAAAGTCGGTAAAGGTACCACCTTTACCCTGTATCTGCCGCTTTTCCAGGCAAAAAAATCAGCGCCATCTGAAATTAACCCTCGGACAAAATTTTCCGGGCAGGGTCAAACCCTCCTCCTGGTTGAAGATGATCCGGCTGTTTTAGAGGTAACTCAGGCGATGCTAAAGGGATTGGGCTATCAGGTTCTGACGGCCGGCAATGGTCTGATTGCTCTTGAGGTATATGAACGGCATCGAGATGAAATTGCCCTGGTGGTAACCGACCTGACCATGCCGAATATGGGCGGCCTGGTTTTGGCTGAAGCCTTACGAGCCAAAAATCGCGAGATCAAGATTTTGGCGATGACGGGTTATCCCTTGAAAATTGGCACAGGGGCCTTGCGAGCCAGTGGTATTGCCGGCTGGCTACAGAAGCCTTTGAGCCTGGAGCTACTGGCTAAAAAACTCGATCAGATTCTCAGGTCTTGAAGTAGCCTAACAGGGGCGGCGGTGGGGTGGTCGGAGTTGCTAAGGCAGGAGAGCGGCTGAGCAGTTACAATTTTGACAGCAAAACTAACTGAGGTTATACTGGAAATCCCGACGTAGTAGTTTTTAAAAACGATACCCAATATAAAAAGGGCCTGTATGCAGACTCCCAAGACAGTCGAGACCTACGATATGACCCAATATGAACGGCCCTCGGTCACAGTGGATGTGGTCATCTTCAGCATCTTGGATGAGGAGTTGAAGGTGCTGCTGATTAAGCGTAAAATCTGGCCTTACGAAGGAATGTGGGCCATTCCGGGCGGTTTTGTCAAAATGGATGAAAGCCTGGAAAACGCCGCTTATCGCGAGCTGGCTGAAGAAACGGGTGTGACCAGTGAAGGTGTTTATCTAGAGCAGCTCTATACTTTTGGTCAGCCTCAGCGCGACCCACGCACACGGGTAATCACCGTGGCCTATTTTGCCCTGGTCAGCGCCGATAAAATTAATCCTCACGCCGCCGACGATGCGGAAGATGTGGGCTGGTTCTCAGTATACCATCCACCTACCTTGGCCTTTGACCACGCCGAAATTCTGAATTATGCCTTGACCCGGCTGCGCTATAAATTAGAATATAGTGCGGTCGGTTTCCAGCTTTTGCCAGAAAAATTTACGCTGCGTGAGTTACAAGATGCCTATGAGATTATCCTGGGCACGAAATTGGATAAAGGTAATTTCCGCAGCAAGTTGCGCAAAACGCAAGTAGTGGAAATGGTTGACGGCTATCGCGATACAGGGGGCCGCCCGGCTCGTCTCTATCGCTTCCGGGAGGATGCCGTCGCCGAGGTAAAAGCACGTCGCCTCTTTCCTTAAAACTTTAAATATTGAACGTTCAACGTATGAACGTTCTAAGGAGCCGTTTATGCGAACCTTAGCTATCCTTATGGCTGGCGGCGCGGGCACGCGCCTGACGGTTTTATCGGACAAACGGGCTAAACCAGCGGTGCCCTTTGCCGGGAAATATCGCATTATTGATTTTACCTTGTCGAATTGTGTTAACTCCGGTATCTACAATGTGGCTGTACTCACCCAATACCGCCCCCATTCGCTTAATACCCATATCGGCATTGGTAAGCCCTGGGATTTAGACCGGCAGCGAGGTGGGGTCGTGTTGCGCCAGCCCTACCAGGGCAGCAGCGCCGACCTCGACTGGTATCGTGGCACTGCCGATGCCGTCTACCGCAACCTGGACTATATCCAGGAGAACAACCCCGACCTGGTCATCATTCTTTCCGGCGACCATATTTATAAAATGGATTACCGGCCTATGCTGGAATACCACCAGAATAAGGGGGCCGATTTGACTGTCGCCGTGATGGATGTCCCCCTGGAAGAAACCGACCGCTTTGGCATTATGAGTGTCAATCGTAATATGCGGGTGGTCGAGTTTACGGAAAAGCCCAAGGAACGGGATAAAGGCACCCTGGCCTCGATGGGTATTTATGTATTTACGACCGAGGTTCTCCTCCAGCGCCTATCCGAAGGCAGCGCCGAGTCACCCCGCATCGATTTTGGCAAAGACGTTATCCCTAGCATGATTACCAACGATAAAGTTTATGCCTACTCCTTTGAGGGGTATTGGGTGGATGTGGGAACGATTCAGTCCTTCTGGGAAACCAACCTGGCCCTGGCTGATGCTAATGGCAATGGCGCGCTCAATCTACATGACCCTAATTGGGTTATCCACACCCGCAGTGAAGAACGCCCGCCGGTCAAAACGGGACCACAGGCTCAGGTAGTCAACAGCCTGATTTCCAATGGCTGCGTCATACGGGGGCGGGTGGAACGTTCAGTTTTATCACCGGGAGTGTATGTATCGCCGGGGGCAGTGGTGCGAGAGTCGGTTATCATCAACGACACCTGGATTGGACCAGGCGCGATGTTGGATCGAGTTATTGTGGATGAAAACGCCGTGATTGGCGCCGGTACGTTTCTGGGGTATGGCGAAGATATGAGTCCCAACCGGCAAATGCCCGATAAGCTGAACACAGGCATTACCGTTGTGGGCGCAGGCGCGCATGTACCCGGCGGCCTGACCATTGGGCGCAATGTGCTCGTTCATAGTGACCGATCTGAAAGTGATTTTCCCGGTCCAGAGATTTCCAGTGGGGAGACGGTGTGAATGAGCGAATAGGTGAATAAATTTTATTCGCCCTTTGTTCATTCGCCCATTTTTTAAAAGAGGTGACCAAACATGAAAACTCTAGTTATGATTATGGCCGGTGGGGCCAGCGAAGATCTGAGTGTCCTGACGGCAGTTCGCGCCGAATCGTCTATCCCTTTCGGCGGAAAATTTCGGATTATTGATTTTCCGCTGTCAAATACCGTCAATTCCGGGCTTTACAATGTGGTCCTCTTGACCCAATATATGCCTCGCTCACTCAATGAGCACGTCGGCGTCGGCAAACCCTGGGATTTGGACCGTTCCCAGGGTGGGGTGCGCCTCTTGCAGCCCTACCTGGGGCACGATAATAGCGGCTGGCAGCGCGGTACCGCCGACGCCGTGCGCCGCAACATGGATTTTGTCGAAGAGCAGCGGGTTGATAATGTGCTCATTCTGGCCGGTGATCACATTTATAAAATGGATTATCGCCCTATGTTACGCCATCATCAGCAAAATCAGGCTGATATTACGGTGGCTGTGCGGCGGGTCAGCCCCTTTGAAACTCATCGCTTTGGTATTGTCAGTGTAGATAGTGAGACGCGTGTGACCAGCTTTAAGGAAAAACCGCGCCGTTCCAAAGAAACCCTGGCTTCGATGGGTATCTATGTTTTTAAGTTCCAGGCGCTCAAAGAAATTTTGGCCGATGATAAATTAAATGATTTTGGGCGTGATGTCCTGCCGGCTATTTTGAATACCCACAAAATATATTCTCACCCCTTTGAAGGTTATTGGGCCGATGTTGGTACGCTGCAAGCTTATTGGGAGGCTAATATGGCCCTGCTGGCCGAAACGCCGGCCCTCGACCTGTACGATCCGGAGTGGGTTATCCACACCCGCAGTGAAGAACAGCCGCCGGTACAAATTGGGGCCAGTGCCTGGGTCGGCGGCAATCTCCTATCCAATGGCTGTATCATCGACGGGGTGGTCGAACGGTCGGTGCTGTCGCCTGGGGTGCGCGTCGCTGCCGGAGCGGTGGTACGGGACTCGGTCATTATGAATGACACCCTGATCGGCCCCAATGCCAAAATCGAGCGGGCTATTATTGATAAAGAAGCCTCCATTGGCGAAGGGGCCGAAATCGGTTATGGGGTGGAAAATACCCCTAACCGTCGTTTCCCGGAGCGATTGAATACAGGCCTAACCGTAGTGGGCAAGCGGGCGCGGATCCCGGCTGGAATTAAAATTGGTCATAATGTCATCGTCAACCCTGGGGTGACCGAGTCTCATTTTCAAACCGATTTTATCGCCAGCGGCGAGACGTTGTAAACGACGAACAGAAACCCCCTGTAATGCCTGTCGAACAAACCAAGTTGTGGCGGCTACCTCACCTCGACAACGTCGAACTGCTGTACGCCACTTATATACGGCAAAACTTCGCCCGCCATGCCCACGATGGCTTTCCACTAGGTGTGGTGGAGCGGGGGGCGTTGGGCTACCATTACCGGGGGGCTAATGTGGTCGCGCCGGCAGGAAGTGTGGCGGTAATTAACCCCGGCGAACCTCACACGGGCCACGCCGTCGCCGATACCGGCTGGACGTATCGGATGTTTTATCTCGATACCACCGTCCTCCAACAAGCCGCCTCCCAGGTGGCCGACCGGCCCAGGGGTATCCCCTTCTTCCCGGCCGGTGTTATTTGGGATGATGAGCTGGCCCATTTCCTGTGGCAGTTGCACTACACCCTAGAAACATTTGACCCTCCCCGGTTGGAGCAGGAGTCCCGGCTCTTGTGGCTAGTGGCCCGGTTTGTGCTACGTCACGCCGACGACCCGCCTGTACTGCCAGGGCTTGGCCGTGAAGATCAGTCCGTCAAACAAATCCGGGAATTTATCGAGGATTACTATACCGAGGATATTTCGATCAAGCAGTTGGCCCAGTTGGCTCATTTCAGCCCCTTCCACCTGATCCGCGTTTTTCGGGAGGCGGTGGGGCTGCCCCCGCATGCCTATCTCACCCAGGTTCGGGTGATGCGGGCCAAGCAGTTCCTGGCTCAGGGCCGGCCAATTGCTCAGGTGGCCCTGGACACAGGGTTTGTCGACCAGAGCCATCTGAATCGTTATTTCAAGCGGATTGTCGGGGTCACCCCAGGCCAATATAGCAATAGTATACAAGACCGTTAGGTTGGAAATGTCTAAACTGTAAGCAGTCTAATTTCAATAAGGCGAGGACTGCTTATGGATAGAAATTTAACAGCATATATTCAGTTGGCTTTGGCTATGGTCATTGTCGGCGGGTCGGTGGTGGCCGGTAAACTTGTGATTGCCAGCTTCCCGGTATTTTTGGCTTCGGGGCTGAGGTTTGGGCTGGGCTGCCTGATCTTGGTGCCGCTGCTGCTAAAGGTAGAGGGTGGTTTCCAGTCTATCGGCAAAAGGGATGGGCTGGTGCTGTTTCTCCAGGCTTTAACCGGCGTTTTTCTGTTTAGTATCTTTTTACTTTACGGGCTGAAGTTTACCAGCGCCGTCGCCGGCGGTATCATCACCAGCACCTCTCCGGCGATGATTGGCCTGATCTCTTTTTTGTTTCTCAAAGAGCGATTGACTTTAAACAAGAGCGTGGGGATAGCCTTGAGCATGATGGGGGTTTTGGTTATTAACTTGTTGGGAACTGGTTCAGATGCCGGGTCGGGATCGCTGCCCTGGCTGGGTAATCTGCTCATCTTTGGGGCAGTGATAGGTGAAGCCTTGTTCGTCCTCTTTCCGAAGGTACTCTCCAACTCCGTCTCGTCCCTGGCTACTGCCACCTGGGTTAATGTGTTGGGATTGGTGATGTTTTTGCCTTTCTCCCTCTACGAAGCTCGCCACTTTGATTTCCTGGCCGTTACTCCCAACGCCTGGCTGCCTATTTTGTACAACGGCATCTTCCTGACGGTGATTGCCTTTCTTCTATGGTTTCAAGGCGTGATCAAGGTTCCGGCCAGTACTGCTGCCGTCTTTGCCAGCGTTATGCCGGTCAGCGCCATATTGTTGTCCTATCTCGTCCTGCATGAGCCGTTCTCATGGCTGCACATCGTTGGAGTGTTGTGCGTGTTGTTGGGTATTGGCTTTATTGCGCGGAATGGGGAGTAGAGCTAACTTTGTGAGGCTTCATACTCCTCGGCGGTGATAAAGTCCCCATGCGCGATGTCCCGGCTAATCAGGCGGCGGTGCTCGTCAAAAGTGAGTGTGACCTCGATCCGCTCAAAACAATGCCGCTTGCCTACCAGCGTTTTGGTAATCGTATAGCCGCCATCGTCATTTTGACTCAGCTCATTTTGCAAATGTAGACGAGTTTTAATGGCCTCACCACAGCGGCGGCAGCGCACGTAAATCCAGTAGCCCTCATCTTGTGCTTCACCACTACTACCAAATACAGATTTTAACGAATCAAAGAACCCCATTTTTACACCTCCCATACGATTATAACATAAGCGGCGAGAGCAACCCAATGGTATGCTTGAAAAGAATGATGTCCTGTCTTATACTATTAATAAATGAGCTTTTCCCATAATGTCCAGAATTGGCCGATAAAGTATGGCCAACAAATCTCCAAATAGAATGATGTGAGGTTTGGAATGAAATTATCACTGGAAAAAAAGATTTACCTCGGTTTTGCTCTGGCCCTGCTCATCCTGATCATTATTGTGACTGCCTCGGCTTGGAGTCTCCATCAACTGACCCAGGCTAATAAAGTAGAGGAAGTGAGCATTCAGCAAGTCACTCTTATCATCAGCTTGAGCAGTTTTATGGCGGCTGTGGTGGTGATTATGACCATTGTGGTCATTAACACGGATATAACGAAACGTAGACATTTTGAAGAGGCTCTCCAGGAGAGTGAAGCCCGTTTCCGGGCTACTTTTGAAGAAGCCGCTATTGGCATGAACCTGGTTGATCTGCAAGGGCGAACTGTTACCTCCAATCCCGCTTTTCAGAAAATGATTGGTTATACCCTGGAAGAGCTGCGCCAGATGGCTTTTACCGATTTCACTCACCCTGATGATGCCGGTTCAAATTGGGCGCTTTTCCAGGAATTGATTACCGGAAAACGTGGCACCTACCAATTGGAGAAGCGCTATATCCGCCAGGATGGCCAGGTCATCTGGGTCCGCCTGACCGCTTCTTTGGTATATGATGAGCAGAAACATCCCCTGTTTGTGGTGGGGATGGCCGAGGATGTTTCCGATCGCAAACGCGCTGAGCAGGCCCTCCGGGCCAGCGAAACCCGCTTTAGAACCCTGGCTGTTCACGCGCCGGTGGGTATTTTTGAAACCGATTCCCAGGGCAAGCTGGTATTTGCCAACCAACATTGGTATGATCTGGCGGGAATGACCTCAACTGAAGCGCTGAACCAGGGCTGGACCAACACCTTGCATCCCGACGACCGGGAGCGGGTTTTTAACGGCTGGACGGCCGCCGCGTCATCCGGCCAAGAATTCGCCCTGGAGTACCGCTTCCAAACGGCAGCGGGTAATGTGGTCTGGGTTTTTAGCAATATGGTAGCTCTGCGAAATGAAGCCGAGGAAATTATCGGCTATCTTGGCACGGTGACCGATATTACCGAAAGCAAACAGGTAGGCGAAATACTGGCCCAACGCGCCGCCCAATTAGTGCTTCTCAACGACATCAGCAGCAAAATTGCCGCGGTGCTGGATTTAGACAGCGTGCTCAACCGGGCGGCCGAGCTGGTACAAACTACCTTTGGTTATCACCATGTGGCGCTTTTCCTGCTGGATAACAAGGTGGCCAGGTTGAAGGCCATTTCTGGTTCGTATACCGATTACTTCCCGCCCCACCATATTCAAGAACTTGACCAGGGTATCATCGGTTGGGTCGGCACTCATAACGAAAAAGTCGTGGCGAATGATGTCAGCCAGGATCCGCGCTATATTTCCAAAATTGCGGATAAAACCGTCACCAGGGCTGAATTGTGTTTGCCCATCCAGGTGGCCGGTCAAACCGTCGGCATTTTGGATATCCAAAGCCCGCGTCTTGATGCTTTCAGCCTGAACGACATCATTTTGACCGATATTCTGGTGGCCCAAATTGCCGTAGCTATTGAAAATGCCCGGCTGTATCAGGCCGTCCGGCTAGAATTGGTTGAACGCAAACAGGCTGAAGAAGCTCTGGCTCAGGAGCGCAATCTGCTACGCGCTTTCGTAGATAATATGCCCGACTCTATCTATGTCAAAGATACCGCCAGCCGCTTTATCATGGCCAACCGCGCTGTGGCTGAAGTGATGGGTGAAGACAGTCCCAACGCCCTTATCGGCAAGACAGATTTCGACTTTTATCCCGAAGCCATGGCCGCGAAATTTTATGCCGATGAACAGGCTATTATCAAGTCCGGCTACCCCATGATTAATTATGAAGAACGGGTGTTAGATCGGAGCCTGAATGAGGAGCATTGGCATTTGTCTACCAAAGTGCCTTTTCACGATAGTGAAGGTCACATTATCGGCCTGGTGGGCCTGAGTCGAGACATCTCTAAGAGTAAACAGATCGTCCAGAGACTCCGGGAAAGTGAGGAGCGCACCCGCCTCATCATCGAAAATGCGCTCGACGCCGTTATCACCATCAATGCGGAAGGCAAGATCACTCAGTGGAATCTCCAGGCTGAACATATTTTTGGTTGGACCGCCCAGGAAACTTTAGGGCAGCGTTTAGCTTCCCTTATCATTCCCCCTGAAGATCGTCTGGCCCATGAAGAGGGCTTGAAACGGTTCCTCATCTCAGGTGAAGGATCCATGTTAAACAAGCGCATTGAAGTCACCGCCCTGCATCGCCATGGCCACACCTTTCCCGTAGAAGTATCGATTACGCCGGCGCGGTCCGAAGGTGGGCTGATTTTTAGCGCCTTTATCCGCGATATTACCCGGCGTAAACAGGTCGAGGCGGCGATGAAACAGGCCAAAGATGCCGCCGAAGCAGCCACCCGAGCCAAATCTTCCTTTCTGGCTAACATGAGCCATGAAATTCGCACCCCTCTTAACGCTATTATCGGCATGACCAGTTTGCTCCTTGATACCCCCCTCTCACCGGATCAGCAGGAGTTTGCAGAAACTGTTCGGCTCAGCGGTGATACATTGCTGACTATTATCAACGATATCCTGGACTTTTCTAAAATTGAGGCCGGTAAACTTGAACTGGAAGCCCAACCTTTTGACCTGCGCCAGAGTATTGAGCAGGCGCTCGATCTGGTGGCCGTTAAGGCTGCCGAAAAGAAGTTGGAGCTGGCCTACCTGGTTGACGAAAAAACGCCCGGGGCGATTGTGGGTGATGTGGTTCGTTTGCGCCAAATTCTGGTCAATCTCCTCAGTAATGCCGTCAAATTCACCGATGCGGGCGAAGTCATCGTTACCGTGACCAGTGAAAAGTATCAGGGGGTAGGTCTCAAGGATCGGGTATCGAATGTCAGGGATCAGGGGCCAGGTGATAGCGTCCCTATGACATTTGGCGCCGGAACAGTTGACGTCGAAATACCTGACACTTATGAACTTCATTTTGCCATCCGTGACACCGGCCTGGGTATTTCCAAAGAACGGATGGATCGGTTGTTCCAGGCTTTTAGCCAGGTTGATGCCTCTACGACTCGCAAATATGGGGGAACCGGTTTGGGGTTGGCCATTAGCAGCCGGTTGTGCCAGTTGATGGGGGGTAAACTGTGGGTGGAAAGTACGGGCGTACCAGGCCAGGGTTCCACGTTTCATTTTACTTTGTGGGCTGCGGCTGCACCCAGCCAACCCCGCATTTTTCTGCGAGGCCAGCACTCAGAATTGCTCGGTAAGCGCCTGCTTATCATTGATGATAATGCTACCAATCGTCTTGTCTTGAGACGCCAGGCCCAAACTTGGGGCATGTCGCCTACCGCCGTAGCTACCGGCGCCCAGGCTTTAGAGTTGCTTCGCCTGGGCCACGCTTTTGATCTGGTAATTCTGGATATGCAAATGCCGGAAATGGATGGTCTGACCCTGGCCGCTGAAATCCGTCGTCTCTATCCGGCCCAAACCTTGCCGCTGGTTATGTTGACCTCACTCGGCAAGCGGGAAGTTAGTGACCCGGCCAACGAGGTCACATTTGCCGCCGTTCTCAGCAAGCCTATTAAATCTTCTCAGCTTTACGATGCATTGGTTGGGGTTTTTAATAAGAAACAGCCGATCAAAATTAAACTTGATTTTGAGCAGTCGTCGCCCTTTGATGTGCAATTGGGGCAACGCCACCCGCTGCGTATCCTGCTGGCCGAGGATAATATCGTTAACCAAAGAGTGGCGCAGCGTTTCCTTGATAAATTGGGCTATCAGGCCGATGTCGCAGCGAACGGGCTGGAGGTCATAGCTGCCCTGGAACGCCAGCCTTATGACGTTATTTTGATGGATATGCAGATGCCGGAGATGGACGGTTTGGAAGCGACGCGTCTCATTTGTCAAAAATGGCCGGAAACACAACGACCCCAGATTATTGCCATGACAGCCAACGTGCTGCAAGGAGATCGTGAACTTTGCCTTGAAGCCGGTATGGACGATTACATCGGTAAGCCTGTGCGGATCGAAGAGTTAGTTCGAGCCTTAAGCGAGTCTTACCCCCGGTTCGGGCCGGCTGAAGAGAAAGATACCTCCCCTCAACCTAAAGTGAGAGCGGCCCAGTTAGCTCCGACGCTTGATCTGGCCGCTTTGGGGAAATTACGGGACATCCTGGGTGATCAAGCTATCCCTGCGATTACTGAACTGATTAACCTCTTTATCGATAATGGTTTGGAGCTACTCGAAAAGATGCGAACTGCGGTCCAGGCCGGGCAGGCCATGGGGTTGTACCGGGGAGCGCACACCTTGAAGCCGGGGAGCGCTCACCTGGGAGCCATGCGGCTGGCCGCCCTATGCAGTGAATTAGAGAAGCTAGGCAAGGCTAACCAATTCCAGGAGGCGGCAGCGAAATTGGCCGAGCTTGAGGCCGAGTTTGGCCGGGTCAGGTTGGCCCTAGAGGCGGAACGAGGCAAATAAAAAGATGAGGAGCATGAGAAGGAAGTAAGCAGACTAAAGAATCCAGTAGAAGATGTTATCAGTTATGAGTAAACAAAAAGGAAAAAAGGACTGGCTCTTTTACCAGTCCTTTTTACTTACTTGGCAAACTCATCAAAAAATTCTCTATTCACCTCGTAAGTCGTTTTAGGCTTTAGTCCTAACTCCAAATATTCAAACATATCAATCAATTTCTCACCGTCAACTAGCTCAATCGGCGGTACTCCATCTCTTGACGCTTCACCTTTTGCGTCAACAGTAAAGTTACCTGTAGTGATGATAATGCCTTTGTCAGTTCTACCCATCATAGCGCCTCGGAAGTCTCTTACCTGAGATGTGCTCACATTACCGCTATACCTTTTACACTGAAACAGCACACGAAAACTCACAAACGGATTGACTTGCAATATTCCATGTCCATCAATGCCACCGTCGCCAGTTCTGCCGGTCACAACGACGCTTTGAAAGCCTGACTCACGTAAGAGCCTTTGGCATAATCGCTCAAAGCCACTTGGCGGCATTTCTTTTAGGATAAGCATTAAAGCTGTTCTGTAGTCTATAACAGTTTCAGGAGCAGGTAACTCTTCTATTTTGGTTTGCTTAACTTCCTGTAGCTCTTCCTTTTCTGTCTTATCTGGAAATCCTTGCTGTACCTCTGCAAAGATCCTCAAGACATCTTCTCTGGTAAGTAATGCCGTTTGCCCTTTTTCAGTGAGACTCCAGACCCCACGTTTTGATGAGTCTAGATAGCCACTCCTTACCAGGTAAAATCTGGCCCAATGAATATTATTTGAAAAGCGATTACCTCCACCTTTTAGCTCTTCATTTTGCTCTGCCTCGGAAGTGCCTAAATTCTTAGCAATCAAATCTACAATCTCAGATGGGTGGCCAGATCCTCCTAACTGCTTTAGAGCCTCGATAAGCGGTATAAAGAATTTTGTGAATTGTGGTCCTGCTGCACTTTTTTTTGCCATAGTGTCACCATTGACTAGCTAACAAGTCAATGCTATCACGATTGATAATAAAAGGATAAACCGAGAGGAGTCTTCTTGTTACTTCTCTATTCTATCACCACTTGCCCTTTATTGTCTATCCTGAAAACAAAAAGGCCAGCTATAAAGCCAGCCTCTTTTTAATTTCCTGCTATCGTTTACGCTGGTATCTTAAACTGTGCCAAAGTCGAGAAGTCTAACACCAAAACATTAGCAAACGATATACAATAGCTTTCTGCTATTTGTCCGCCACAGCAGGCAATCCCGCCAGGGCCATGGCAATCTCTTCCGCCGGGTACTCATAGTTTTGCAGTTTGCCCGCCGCGTAATCGATATAAGCCTGCATATCAAAGTGACCGTGACCGGATAAGTTGAACAGGATCACTTCGCTCTTGCCCTCTTGCTTACACCGCAGCGCCTCTTTGATCGCCCCGTGTACCGCGTGGGTGGCCTCGGGGGCAGGGATGATACCCTCGGCGCGAGCAAATTGCACTCCGGCCGCGAAGGTGTCGAGTTGATCCGCCGCAATCGCCTCGATCTGTCCCAACTGCGCTAAATGACTGACTAATGGGGCCATCCCGTGATAACGCAGCCCCCCGGCATGAATACCGGCGGGTACAAAGGTGCTGCCCAGGGTGTGCATTTTGACCATAGGCGTCAGATGGGCCGTGTCGCCAAAATCATAGGCATAATGCCCCCTGGTGACGCTGGGACAGGCCGCCGGTTCAACCGCTACCACTCTTACGCCGGCTTCACCGCGTAGTTTACGCCCAATAAAGGGGAAAGTCAGGCCGGCAAAGTTTGAGCCGCCGCCAATGCACCCTACCAACACATCCGGGTATTCACCGGCCATCGCCATCTGTTCAATTGCCTCCAGGCCAATGACGGTCTGGTGCAGCATCACGTGATTGAGCACGCTGCCCAGGCTGTAGTTGGTGTTGGGATCCATGGCCGCCACCTCGACCGCCTCGGAAATGGCAATGCCCAGCGAGCCGGTTGAGTCGGGATGTTCCGCCAAAATAGCCCGCCCGGCGTTTGTTTCACTGCTGGGGCTGGCCGTCACCGATGCACCATAAGCCTCAATCAAGCCCCGGCGATAGGGTTTCTGGTTATAACTCACGCGGACCATAAAAACCTTACATTCCATGCCAAAGAAAGCGCAGGCCATGGCCAGGGCCGAACCCCACTGTCCGGCGCCTGTTTCGGTTGACAGCCGCTTGATCCCGGCCGCTTTGTTGTAATAAGCCTGGGCTATGGCTGTATTAGGTTTATGCGAACCGGCCGGGCTGACCCCTTCGTATTTGTAGTAGATATGGGCGGGCGTATCGAGCGCCTTTTCCAACCGCCGTGCCCGGCACAAGGGCGTAGGCCGCCACTGGCGATAAATAGCCTGCACTTCCTCAGGTATTTCGATAGCGCGTTCCGTACTGACTTCTTGCATAATCAGCGCCATCGGAAAGAGAGGAGCCAGATCGTCGGGACTAATAGGCTGCCCGGTGCCAGGGTGCAACACCGGCGGGGCGGGAGTGGGCAAATCGGCCTGAATATTATACCAAGCGCCGGGTATGCGATCTTCGGGCAGAAGATATTTGACTGTATCCATTAAAATCTCCTTTTTATGAAAATAGCTAAGAGCAAGGGCAGGCAGGTTTTTGCCTTTTGCTTTATTTACTTGACTTGACCGGACCAATTGGGGAACAGCATCTAGCAGGCGCCGCTTTTACGCCATGGGATACTTGGCGGCAGAGTATAACACGAAGCTTGACCCGCGTCAATCACGCAGGAAGACAGGAAGACCCTAAAGGTTTTCAAAACCTTTAGGGTCTTCTACCGCGTCAGTGAGTAAAAACCTCCTACTCCCTACTCCCTACTTCCTACTTCCTACTCCCTACTTCCTACTTCCTACTCCCTACTTTCGACCCGGCTGTTAGTCGATAATCAACCTTTATGCTAAAATCTTCCAAATTTTACCTTTGGAGTTATTCAACTATGACCCTATCTACATCTCCTCTTGTGTCCGTGCCCGGCTTTCGGGCCGTTGGGGTAATGTGTGGCTTGAAGCAATCGGGCCAGCCAGACTTGGCCCTGGTTCTGGCGGATCACTCTTGTGCGGCGGCGGCTGTTTTTACCACGAATGCTTTTAAAGCAGCCCCGGTTTTATATGACCAAACGCTGCTGCAACGAACCGGCGGCAGGTTGCAAGCGGTGGTCATCAATGCAGGTAATGCCAACGCTGTGACTGGAGAGCAAGGTTTGCGTGACGCCGAACAAACGGCTCGTTGGACGGAGCAGATCTGTGGTTTGCCGGAGGATAGCGTTTTTGTAATGAGCACCGGGATCATCGGCCATAGGCTGCCGATGGATAAGCTGGCAAAGGGTATTCGTATAGCCAGTAAGGATATTTTGACCGAAGCCGGACAATTGGGGCGCGATGCAGCTCAGGCTATCATGACGACTGATCTTGTGTCTAAAGAAAGCCTGAGTCAAACAACTATCGCCGGTCGGCCCGTCAAAATCGGCGGTATGGCTAAAGGGAGTGGCATGATCCATCCGAATTTGGCGACGATGCTTTCCGTGCTCGTGACGGATGCAGTGATAGAGCCGGTCGCCCTCGATACCGCCCTCAGGCAGGCTGTCGCTCGTACTTTTAATCGGATCACTGTTGATGGCGATATGAGTACCAATGACACCGTCGTGGTTTTGGCCTCGGGAGAAGCAGCTCATCCGGTTATTACCGATCCACATTCACCTGAGTTTGAAATCTTTACCACAGCTTTAACCCAGGTTTGCGCTAACCTGGCCAAAGCAATTGCCCGCGATGGCGAAGGCGCGACAAAACTAGTAGAGATCACCATCCGGGGCGCAGCCACCGAAGCTGAAGCCGAGACTGCGGCCAAGACAATCGCCACCTCGCCCTTGATGAAAACCGCTTTGTTTGGCAACGATCCCAACTGGGGCCGGGCACTGGCGGCCATTGGGCGGAGCGGAGCCAGGGTTGAGCCGAGTCGTGTTTCTTTGACCCTGGGTGATTTTCGGTTAGTCGAACAAGGAGAGCCGCTAGATTTTGACGCCGTAATAGCTCATGATTGGCTGGCCGGCACGGATGAGGTCAAATTAGTGGCCGATCTGGGCGTAGGCCAAGCCGAAGCTACGGTGTGGAGTTGTGATTTGTCTTATAAATATGTCGAGATTAATGCCGAGTATCATACATGACAAAACCCGACCGCCACCAAAGCGCGGCGGCCCATCCCGGCAGCCAGCGCCCCAATTTGCTTGATTGAACCCGGCCCAAAGATAATCCGGCCGGCGGTGGCAAATTCAAATTTCATTTCAATTTCTCCTCTCCTAAGATGTTGGGGTGTCAGTTTTTAAATGGTCCCCAACCTAGCCGGCCATAATTTTTACGTATACTTGCCTGTCTCTAGGCCCATCGAAGTCACAAAAATAGATACCCTGGTAGCCGCCAATAACCAGCTTGCCCTCTTCAATAATGAAATCCTGCGAAAAGTTAAACAAGCTGGACTTAATATGGGCGGCGGAATTACCTTCCTGGTGGGCATAGTTGTCTTCAAAAGGGACAATCTTATTTATTTCCTTCAGAATATCCCTAGTAACGTCAGGATCGGTATATTCGGTAATGGTGATCCCGGCGGTGGTATGAGGCACAAAAAGCACACAAATACCGGATTTGACTCCGCTTTGGCTGATAACTTCCCGAACCTGGTTGGTAATCTCAACCATATCGGTTCTGCCAGACGATTTTACTTTTATGGTATACATAATCTTTCCTCCTCAAATCTAAACCTCACCAACCTGGGTTGGCGGGGAAAATATTGGCATACTTAAAGCCTTGGTCGCCATCCACCTGAACCGGCTCAATGAGCAACAAGAGGTTCTTTTGCTTTTCCGGGAACATTTTAGCACGATTTTATATCCCCTGATAATCTCTCAGCTAAATCATTGTCAGGGCTGGGGACATGTGATAAAATGGACGTAACTACTCAGCCAACCCTATGTCTCGGTAACCCTGACCGCCGACCGTTGACCGCTGACCGCCGAAAAGACAGAGTACAGGGCGAATTATGGCGGTTGGCAGTCCCCCAAGGGGAGGCGAGGCGCTCTCTGCGGTCTGCGGTCAGGAATACTCAATTTGGGGTAGCCTGAGTAGTAACTTTTATTCTTTATCCCCAAAAGCAACCAAATTCGTCCTCGATCACCTGTTGCACCCTGGCCCTGAGCGTATGTTTCTGCCCAGTCTGAGGAGGCGAATAGGGCCACCAGGCATCGAATTTCCGCCGCCAGTAGAGATGCCATTGGCGATCAGCTAACGTTAATCGAAACTGGCAAATGGGAAACAGGTATTTGTCGCCGGCCTGCTGCCGCTGCTGGATTTCATACAGGCCAATCCCGGTGCCTTCATCGGTCAAGCGATAGGGAAGATCGTTCTGAAAATGATTATCCAGTATTTTGCCGATAGTTTTGATCGCTTCGCGAGCCACATCAGGTGGAATTATATCGGGAGCGTGAATGGCACGCAGGCCGGCCTCGCCACCATATTCGTAAGCGTTGAGGTAATAGACCACTTCATTCACCGTCAACTGATGTTTAGCGGCGCAGCGGCTAAAAGCATCCCAATCGTCGCCTAACTTTTGAGCCTCCAGTGCAATCTGGCGCATTGTGTCAATACTGCACCAGTCAGCGTGTTGCTGGTTCCACTTTTCGCTCCAGACCTCTTCACCAATGAGATTTTTGGTCATTGTAACTCTCCCCTGACCAAGCTATGGTCATCACATCAAGTTGAGCGGCCTGTAAAAACCGCAGCCATCCTTCTCCCAGATTTCTCTCTGTAGTACTCACCGGTGCGAGTGACCAGCCCTGGTTAATTTCTACCCCGCAGGCGTGCAAGTGGTCAATCACCTGAGCTAACGGTCAAACTGCATCTTCAATCTCTTTCTGATCGAGCCGAGGTCGTCCGTTTGTTTGCCTCGCTATTGGGCAGAGGAACTACCCCTCCCTATTTCTCCGTCAAGATTTCCAACATTCTATCACGCCGATTCCCGGCTGGCAACCTTTCATTGGAGCTAAAATTGCCAGGGCTGTTCAGTTCTAAAAACTAAAGAACACGGATGCGTAAAATTAAACAGATTCAATAGCTAAAATCTTGGTTGACGGACAGATTTAACATTGTGGCCCAAATTTACCGCAGAGAGCGCAGAGGCCGCCGAGAAATTTATAAAAATCTCTGCGTTCTCAGCGTCCTCAGCGGTGAAAGATTAAATTTGTCAGTCAATCAGGCTAAAATCCGTTAAATTCTACCAATCGGTGTTCTTTGACTGCCGCAAGTAACAGATTCCTCATGATTTTTTGGTAGAACTGAACAACCCTGTGTAATCGGGATAAAGCCGGATGTCAAACGCTGGTCAAATTCAACATGAATATGCGTTACGGCTAGATGAACCGGGGTCATGGCAATTAGTCGGCTTCTTAGGGATGTGAGGGTGCAATTACAGGCAAGCCCTGCTCGTCAAAAACGATTTTAGGCGCGGGGGGGAGATGCTGGGGACGATACTTTTCGGGCACGGACCCTTTGGGTTGATAGGGGGGCAGGTGTTCGGCCATCGCCACAGCCTGGCGTTCGAGGGCAGCCTTGTGTGCGGAGGTGGCATTCATTTCGCCGGTGGTGACATTGACCTCAACGGTTCCAACCACCCCAACCTGGCTTGCCCCTGGCGAGCTAAAGACGGCCGGCACGCGCCAGACTACCTGCTCGCCGACTACCAGGGTGGGCGGGTTAGCATCCATGAGCATGCTGACCTCATTCCGCAGCCACCAGCGCACCTGGTAACGCGCTTCTTCAGCCGTAACTTTGATCTCGAAAGTTCGGTCAATTTTTACTTCAACCAGGCCTTTTTCGGGGATAACGTAAGGGTCAAGCACAATGGCCATCGTCCGGCTCCATCTTGTATCCTAATTTTTTTGCCCTGTGATTAACTCCATCATGACAACTTTACTCTTGCTCAAACCAATCGCGCCCGATGCGCTGCACTTCAGCCTGGCAGAAAGCCTGCACTTCGGCCCATGACACCGGCGGCGTTGTAAGCAGCGATGGCTGCTGCTCGGCCACGCTAAAATCAACCAGGGCTTCCAGAACCATAACCCCAAAATCGCGCATACCTACATATTTATCCGGGGCGCGGTCGAGCAACGTATCCAGCGGCAGATGTTGGGCAATAAAATACAGGTCATAAAAATCCTTCTTGACTCCCCGGCTGGCAATGGCATCCAGCTTCATCAAGCCGATGTCCAGCAAGCCGGCCAGGCGCACCCGCTCGACCAACAGCGGCGGGTTTAACAGCGGGTATTGATAGCTGAAAAAGCCCAGGGCCACACCTTCGACATTGAGTAACATGCTGCCCACTACGTCCTGGACAATCTCAAAGGTCAACTGAGGCCGCAGGGCGGTGATAATCTCCTGCCGGCTGGCATCCAGTAATTCATCATCGGCTGAGAAAAAATCCAGGTCCACCGACACCCGATGGCCCAATTGCAGGGCCAGAGCGGTGCCGCCGGCCAGGTAGAAGCGCCCGGCAAACGGTTGAGCGCCGACCACGCTTAAAATGCGGCGCAGCGCCTCAGCAACCGTTTCCCAGTGAGGTTGGAAAGTCAATGCGTCCATACACCCCTCCGTCCTGGAAACGGCGGCAGCTTGAAATACGTCGTCCACAAGAGCAGCCGCCGGCGCGGCAGCGTGCGCCAGCCGCCCTGTTGGAGCCAATGTAACAGCCGCTCCCGGCCATACCGGGCGAACAGCCAACCCAATTCGGCCCGGTCGCCATAGGCCAGGGTCCGCTCGATAACCACGAAAGCATGTTCCTCCGGGTCAAGCTGGTCCAGGTCATACTCCTGGAACGCAAAACGTAAATTTTGGGGGATACCCCTGGCCGTTAAATTCATCCTTCCACCCTCATCCCTCATCACCGCTTGTAGAAGACCAGCGGCAGAATGAAATCCTTGAACTTGGACGTATCCGTCGCACCGCCAATGACGCAGGCCGCATCCCACAGCCAGGTTTCCAGGATTGAAATGTCTGGCCGTTAGGTTTGGCGAGCGGGGGTCTTTTGCTTTTCCGGTAACATTTTATCACGATTTTATGTCCTCTGACAATCCTCAAATAAAAAGGGATTCGAAGCAAAAAAAAGGGGGAAAATCAACCCCAAATTACCCGGATAGTTTTA
>CAZUNT010000060.1:0-34218 GCA_964622215.1 uncultured Caldilineaceae bacterium | reverse complement strand
AGGAGGAAACCCTTGGCCGTTAAGACCCTGATCAAACCCGGTGAATATCACGACTCGGTGACACTGATGCTGGTTGCTCGCGAATTGACCAGGCTGCCCGGTGTACTCGACGCGGCTGTGGTCATGGCCACCGAGGCCAACAAGGCTATTCTCAAAGAGGCCGGCCTGCTCACTCTTGAGGTGAAACAGGCGACGGCTAACGACCTGGTCATTGCCGTCAGCGCCGCCAATAATGTAGCCGAGGCTGCTTTAGCCGAGTCGAAAAAGCTGTTACAGCAGAAAAGAGCAACCGGCAGGGAGAGTCAATTCCGGCCCAAAACCCTGCGCAGCGCGCTCAAATCCTTGCCCCAGGCCAATGTGGCCGTCGTTTCCGTAGCCGGCCGCTACGCCGCCGGCGAAGCCTGGGATGCACTACGGCAAGGGTTGCATGTGCTTCTATTCAGTGACAACGTTTCTCTGGAAGATGAGATTGCCCTCAAAACCTATGCCCGCGACCACGGTTTGTTGTTAATGGGGCCAGGCGCGGGCACCACTATTTTAAACGGCGTAGCTTTGGGCTTTGCTAATGCTCTCCCATCTGGACCGGTGGGGATTATTTCGGCGGCGGGAACGGGGTTGCAGGAGGTCAGCACGCTTCTAGCTAAACAAGGCATCGGCATCACCCAGGGATTGGGCACAGGCGGCCGCGACCTGCAAGAGGCGGTGGGCGGGATGATGATGTTGGCCGCGCTTGGAGCACTCCAGGCTGATCAGGCTACCCAGGTGATTACCCTCATCAGTAAACCTCCGGCAGATCCGGTTGCCCAAAAAGTGCTGGCGCAGGTAGCGGTGAGTGATAAGCCAACCGTTGTGTGTTTTTTAGGCGGTGATCCCGAATTGGCGTCAACTATAGCCAATGCCATCCCCGCCCGTACCCTGCAAGAAACATCCCTGCTGGCTGCTCAAGCCGCCGGAGCCGACATCGCCGGTGTAGATGAAATTATCGAACGGGAAACCGCGGACCTGCAAGCCATGGCCAATGATCTGCAAATCCGGCTCGATCCAGGTCAATATTACCTGCGAGGGCTTTTCTCCGGCGGTACCCTGTGTTATGAAGCCCAGGTCATCTGGCAAGAGTTGCTGGATGAGCCGGTTTGGTCCAACGCGCCCCTGCTCGCGACCAATCAACTGGTTGATTCATGGCACAGTGAAGGCCACACGGCCATTGACCTGGGTGAGGAGGAATTTACGGTTGGCCGGCCCCACCCGATGATTGACCACGATCTGCGCATCCGCCGCTTACTACAAGAAGCTCGTGATCCGGAGACGGCGGTCATTTTGCTCGATATAGTGCTCGGCTATGGAGCGCACCCCGATCCAGCCTCAGAACTTGCCCCCGCTATCCATCAAGCTCGCCAGGTGGCCGGTGAAGCGGGCCGAGAACTTATTGTGGTAGCTGCCGTTACCGGCACAGAACAAGACCCGCAAGGACTTCAGCGCCAGGTCGAAATGTTGAAAACCAGCGGAGCCATCGTCTGCGAGAGCAACGCCGCAGCCGCTCGACTGGTGGGGATGATTGTCTGAAACGTCTTACGTCTTACATGTATGGAGTGAAGAATAATGACCAGAAAAATCAACGACATCTTCGGCCAACCCCTCACCGTGGTCAATGTGGGCCTGGAAAGTTTGGCTCAATCGGTACGCGACCAGGGTATTGCCGTAGTCGGCGTGGATTGGCAGCCTCCGCGAGAGGGTGTGCCTCGCCTGCGGGTGACCCAAAGCGGCATTGACATTGACGAGGTCAACGAGGAAGTAATACGGCGCATCAAACAGGCCCGCCCCGTGCTAATCGGTATGGGGCTGGCTCGTGAGGTCATCCCCGGCATGCACGACCGGCTGATTCTGCACGCCGGCCCCCCCATCACCTGGGAGCGGATGTGCGGTCCACAACGGGGCGCGGTGATGGGTGCGCTCATTTACGAGGGCCTGGCCAAAGACGAAACAGAAGCCGAGCGAATGGCCGCATCCGGCGGCGTGGAATTTTCGCCCTGCCACCATCATCATGCCGTTGGCCCGATGGCGGGTGTGGTCTCGCCCAGCATGCCGGTCTTCGTCATCGAAAACAAAACTTTTGGCAACCAAGCTTTCTGCACTCAAAACGAAGGACTGGGCAAGGTGCTGCGCTACGGCGGTATGGGGCCGGAGGTCTACCAGCGCCTCAAATGGATGAAAACCGACCTTTACCCCACCCTCGATCGGGCGCTGCAAAACATACCCAACGACATCGACCTCAAAACTATGATTGCTCAGGCCATTCATATGGGCGACGAAGGACACAACCGCAACCGGGCAGGCACATCGCTCTTTTTGCGGGCTATTGGCCCGGCCCTGGCCCGTACCAACCGGGATAACGAGGTATTGGCCCGCGTAATTGAATTCATCGACGGCAACGACCATTTCTTCCTCAATCTGAGCATGCCCGCCGGTAAGGCTGCCTTGGAGCCGGCCGAAGGTCCGCAGGCGGAAGGCAGCAGCATTGTCACCGTGATGGCCCGTAACGGGACCGATTTTGGCATCAGGCTGGCCGGTATGCCGAATCGCTGGTTCACCGC
Source organism: uncultured Caldilineaceae bacterium (assembly GCA_964622215.1). GTDB lineage: Bacteria > Chloroflexota > Anaerolineae > 4572-78 > J111 > DSQQ01. Next base: position 31,627 of record CAZUNT010000060.1, on the reverse strand, counting down.
GCCGGCCGGCCAGGTCCAGGGATTGTACTTCCCCGGCTTTACCGAGGAGGACGCCAACCCCGATATCGGCGACAGCACCATCACCGAAACGGCCGGTTATGGCGGCTTTGCCATGGCTGCTGCCCCCGCCATCACCCAATTTGTCGGCGGCGCGCCTCAGATGGCCCTGGAAGCCACCCTGGAAATGTATGAAATCACCTTCAGCGAACACGAAAGCTTTACCATTCCCGCCCTCAATTTTCGGGGTACGCCCTTGGGCATCGACGTACGCAAGGTAATGGAAACCGGCATTTTACCCCGTCTAAACACCGGCATTGCCCACAAAAAGCCGGGGGTCGGTATGGTCGGAGCCGGGGTGCTGCACGCTCCGGAGCAGTGCTTCAGGGAGGCATTTGAGGCGCTGAAGGAGATATGTATTTAAAACCCATTATAAGGAGACAAATCCATGAAATTGATTGATCTCACCATTCCGTTAGGCGTCGGTACGCCCCCGTGGCCAACCTACGAACCGTTACAGGTGAAATATTTCAAACGTCTCGCTCCTAACGGGGCGAACGGCCAGGTGGTGACACACTCCAACCACCTGGGGACTCACCTGGACGGCGAAATTCACTTTTATACCCCCGGCAAGGATATAGCCTCGCTGGAGCTAGATTACCTCGTCCACGAGGGGGTTATTGTCGACCTGAGTGATGTCTGCGGAGACTATGATATCTACACCAGCAAGATGGTCGAGGCCAAAGTCGAGGTAAAAGAAGGCGATATCCTCATCATTCACACCGGTTACCATCATTTTGGTTGGGACCAGCCTAATGCCGACGAGATTCGTTACATGGTCAAACATCCCGGCCCCGACCGCGAGTTTGCCGAGTGGTGCAAGGCCAAAAAACTGCGCTGGCTCGGCGTAGACTGTGGCAGCGCCGACCACCCCATGAACACTATCATCCGCGACTGGATGCCTCGCCAGGCGCGGCAGGCTGAAAAAGTTTTCCAAAAGAAATTCGGCAAACCCTTGGCCGAAGTTTTTGACGACACCAAGTATCAATTGATGCACCTCGAAATGTTCCCTTACGGCATCATCCACGCCGAATGTGTCGGCGGCGAGATTGACCTGCTGCTCAACCGCCGGGTGACGATTGGTTTCTTCCCCTGGCGCTTTGTGGACGGCGAAGCCAGCATTGGCCGCTGTGTGGCCCTGGTGGACGACGCCGAGTATGAGGATTTGATGAAAAAGAAGGAAAGTCTGCCCAAAACAAAATTCGGCGACGCTTACGACCCGGCTCACATAGAACGGCTTAACCGGTTAAGCCAGGCCAACCTGGCTTAAGAGGCGTAGGAAACCACTTTCTATAGTGCACTGTAAAAAACAGTTTTCTGGTGAGCACCTGTTTTTTAGGCCAAAACTGACCTGATCTTCCACCTGCCACAAAAGATAGTCAAGGTCAACGAGGTCGCGGGCGTCCCCGATAAAATTTTAATCTAATTACAGGAGGCGGAAACGGTTCACACTATTTACAAAAGAATATCCTTTATCCAAGTTGATGGGGAGTTATTTTAAAGGCAAAACTAAGTAAAGGAGTGTATCATGGCAATTTCCTCTGTGCCAAAAGCGGAAGAAAAGAACATAATAGGCTACCTACCCTCCGACACACCTCCTTGGGGAGCCATGCTCAGCCTGGGCTTCCAACAAGTACTGACGATGTTCCCGGCCACGGTGCTGGTGGCTATTTTGACCAAATTCGACGTGGGTGTGACTCTGCTCGCCAGTGGTTTGGGAACCATTATTGCTCTGCTCGTAACCAATCGGCGCATCCCCATGTACTACGGTTCCAGTTTCAGCTATATTGCCGTCGTCATCACCACTATGAGCCTGTACGCCAACGACTGCTTCAGCGACCCAACCAAAGTTTACTGCGAGGATGGGGTTCGTATTGTTCAAGTTGGTATTATAGGTACAGCTATAGTGGAAATTCTGGTTGGTTTGCTCATCATGCGGGTGGGTAAAGCCGCCCTAGATAAAGTCCTGCCTCCGGTTATTACCGGTAGCGTGGCTGTCATCATTGGTATTGCCCTGGCCGGATCAGCGCTTGGGATGGCAAGCGTGCATTGGGGCGTGGCCTTCATTACCCTGGTCGTCACAGTTGTGTTTTCGGTTTACCTGCAAAACAGAGGGTTACTTGGCATGCTGCCTATCCTGCTGGGCGCAATTGTAGGCTACCTGGTAGCTATCCCGTTTAAGCTGGTCGATTTTAGCCCGGTTAATGAGGCAGCGTGGGTTCGCATTCCCAACATCACGATCCCGGCCTTTGAGAATCCGGCCGCCTGGGCTTCGATCTTTAGCATTGCCCTGATCGCTATCGCCACCATCCCCGAAAGCACCGCCCACCTCTACCAGATGAGCCTGTACATCGACCAACTGGCCAAGGAGTTGGGCCGCCAGCCCTTCGAAATCAAGAAACTCATCGGCCTTAACCTGGTAGCCGATGGCAGCGACGATTTGGTGGTCGGCTTCCTGGGCGGCTGTGCCGGCACGAACTACGGTGAGAACAACAGCCTGATGGCTATCACCCGCAACTATTCCGTGCCGGTCTTAATGACCGCAGGCGTTATAGCCATCCTGTTAGGCTTCATTGGTAAGCTGGCGGCAGTAGTCAATACGATCCCGGTAGCGGTAACCGGCGGCCTGGCCATCTACCTGTTTGGCGTCATCGGCATGCAAGGTATCGCTTTGATCCAATCGGAAAAGGTCAACCTGTTCGAACCGCGCCAACTGGCAGTCGGGGCGATCATTCTGATTTCCGGCATCGGCGGCAACCTGGCCCTGAAAGATGGTCTGTTCCCCTTCCCCATCCCGGTTATCTTCCCTAACGGCATCCCGGCTATCGTCTTTGCGGCTATTGTCGGTATCCTGTTGAACTTGCTCTTTTTGCTCGTGCCGCCCTCGCTTTTTGGGGTGGCTGAACGGGAAAATATTAACTACAGTTAGTTGAATCTACCCGATACGTGTTGCGTGTTGCGTATATAAACGGAACACGCAACACGTATCAAAGGCCCTTGTCTCGTGGCTTGGTCAAAGCTTACCAGACAGGCCAAAATTTTACACGGAGGAGTTCGTGTCTTATGCACAACCCAACACCCGGACTTCCTGAGTTCGATTACATCAAGCCGGCCTCACTTGCCGAGGCCAGCCAATTTTTGGCCCAACACGTAGGCGAAGCCCGCCCCTTTATGGGCGGTACCGATACCTTCGTGCGGATGCGCGATGGGTTCTGGCACGACAAGTATCTTGTAGACGTAAAAAACCTGGACGGGATGGGCCAGATCACCTTTGACCCAGCCGCCGGGCTGACCATCGGGGCCTCGGTCAATATGAACCAGGTCATCGCCTCGCCGGAAGTGCGAGCATACTACCCGGTGCTGGCCGAAGCGGCCCATACCGTAGCCAGTTATCAATTGCGGACACGGGCGACCCTGGTCGGTAATATCTGCAACGCCTCACCGGCCGGCGATACGATTGGTCCTTGTATAACGCTGGAGAGCGTGCTGCAGATTCATGGGGTGAGTGGCGTCCGCCAAGAACCGCTGCGTACCTTTTTCCACGGTCCCGGTAAAACGGTTTTGTTACCCGGTGACATTGTCACGGCGATAACCTTCCCACTTCCCCCCCCCAATTATGCCGCCCGGTACATCAAACTGGGTCGTAACGCCATCGGCGATCTGGCTATTGTGGGTGTAACGGCGCTGAGCTACCCCGATAACAGCACGCCCTCGGGCTACCGTTTCCGGCTGGCCCTGGCTTCGGTAGCCCCAACGCCGCTGAGACCACACCAGGCCGAGGCTATCCTGGCCGAAACCCCCATCACCGCCGCCACCATCACCACCGCCGCCCAGGCTGCTATGGACGCCTGCACCCCCATCGACGACGTGCGTGGCAGCGCCCGTTATCGTAAATTGATGGTGAGGAATTTAACGAAGAGGGCGATAACGGAAGTGTGGGAGAGGATAGTGAACAGTGAACAGTAAAAGGGTTGTCAGTGGACATTAAGTAAATAGAAGTAAACAGTGGTCAGCGAAGATGGGTAAATTACCTCATGTAGAAAGCTTTCGTGATTTATTGGTATATAAAAAGGCGCGGGAGTTATCCTTGGAGATCTTCCAGATTACAGTTAAATTTCCCAGGGAGGAGATGTTCTCGTTAACTGACCAGATTCGCCGGTCCTCGCGGTCTATCGGAGCACAGATTGCAGAGGCATGGGCTAAAAGACGCTACGAGAAGCACTTCGTGAGTAAACTAGCCGATACCGATGGTGAGCAGCAAGAGACACAGCATTGGCTTATGATGGCTGCCGATTGTGGCTATCTGAGCCAGAATCAAGCTGTGGTCCTCAGCGAGAAGTGCGTTGAGATTGGCCGTCTACTTTATGGAATGATCGCCAAAGCCAATTTATTTTGTGGCACTTCTCTTACAGTAATCCATGATGCTGCTGTAGAGTACTTTATCGAGGAAAGTGAAGAGGAGGCAATAAGCAGTGATTAGTAAACAGTGAACAGTTATCAGTTGGAATGTTAATGAATAGTCCTCATTATCTCGCTCTTGTCGAATTTATTTTCTTCATCTCACTGTTCACTAATCACTATCGTTGTGGAGGATACTATGGCATTTCACCAGATTACTATAACCATCAATAACGAAACCGAAATTGTAGACGTTCCCTCGAATATGACGCTGCTACAAATGCTGCGAGAGAAGTTGGTGCTAACCGGCACAAAGAACGGCTGCTCGGCGGGGGAATGTGGCGCTTGTACAGTGATGCTGAACGGCGAGCCGGTCAATAGCTGCATGGTGTTGGCCGTCGAGTGTGACGGGGCGCAGATTACGACGGTGGAAGGGCTGGCTCATAACAGCCACCTCAGCCCGATTCAGGAGACGCTTATGGCTCAGGGTGGAGTTCAATGCGGCTTCTGCACTCCAGGCATGTTGATTTCAGCGCAGGCATTACTCAACCGCAATCCGCACCCGACCGATTATGAAATTCGGGATGCGCTGGTGGGTAATCTGTGCCGCTGCACCGGCTATCTACGCATTATCGAGGCAGTCAAAGAGGTAGCGAAGCGGCAAAATATTGCACAGGATTAACGTAAAATGTGTGATGTGTGAGGCGTAAATCTTTATGTTTCATGTGTCATGCTTCACCTCGTGGAGGAAAATATGCCCGTTAAAGAAACAGAAAAAATCCCCGAACTAATTGGCGCCAACGTATCACGCCTGGATGGTCATGAAAAAGTAACCGGCGCAGCGCTTTTTACAGATGATTTACAATTTGGGCCGGGGCTGCTGTATGCTCGTCTTAAACGTAGCCCCCATCCGCACGCGCTGATCAAATCCATTGACATTAGCAAAGCCAAAGCACTCCCCGGCGTTAAGGCCGTCGTTACCGGCGACGATTTTCCCGGCTACATCGGTTTGTACCTGAAAGACCGGTACATCTTTGCCCGCGAGCGGGTGCGCTACGTCGGCGAAGCCATCGCCGGGGTGGCTGCCGCCAGCGAAGCTATCGCCGAGAAAGCTGTTGCTTTAATCGAAGTAGAGTATGAACCGCTGGAGCCGGTCTTCGATCCCGAATTTGGGGCCGGCCCGGCAGCACCGTTGATCCATCCCGAACTGGGCAACTACGAAGTCGTACCCTTCATCTTCCCCAAGCCAGGGACGAATATTTCCAATCACTTCAAAATCCGCAAGGGAGATGTGGAAAGCGCCTGGGCCAACTGCGCGGCTGTCGTCGAGCACAAGTACCGTATTCCACACGTACAACATGTGCCCCTCGAACCCCATGTCGCCATCGCCAAAGTGGACGAGCAGGGTAAAATAACCTTGTGGAGCAGCTCCCAGTCGCCTTTTGCCCAACGTAACCTGATTGCCAAGTCGCTGGGTATTTCCCAAAGTGACATACGAGTCATCTCGCCTTATGTCGGCGGCGGTTTTGGGAGTAAGGCCGGGGTCAGCATGGAAGCGTTGGCCGTCGCCATTGCCATGAAAACCAAAGGCCGCCCGGTCAAGCTGCTGCTGACCCGTGAGGAAGAGTTTTATACCGCTTTTGTGCGCCAGGGCCTCGTCATCAAGCTCAAAATCGGCTGCAATACCCAGGGCAAATTATTGGCCATGGAAAATACGATGTACTGGGACGGCGGCGCTTCGACCGAATACGGGGTGAATATTACCCGCGCCGGTGGCTACAGCAGTAGTGGTCCCTACGAAATTCCTCATGTCAAAACTGATAGTATGTGTGTCTATACGAATCATCCGGTCGGTGGGGCCATGCGCGGCTTTGGCATGCCTGAACTACATGCCGGCCTGGAGCAGTGCATCGACGAACTGGCTCAGGCCATCAACATCGATCCGGTCGAGTTCCGCCGGATCAACTGCCTGAAAACCGGCAGCATTATAGTCACAGGCAGCCAGATGCATCCAACCGGCTTGCCGCAGTGCATCGACAAGGTCGCCGAAGCGATTCATTGGGGCCACAAAGCGCCGCCCAGTTCGCCCACCAAACGGCGGGGCCAGGGTATCGCCTTGATGTGGAAAGCCCCGGCTATGCCGCCAAACCCCGGCTCCAGCGCCGTGTTGGAGCTGAACGAAGACGGCACCGTAACGCTGGCTGTCGGCGGGCAGGAAATTGGACAGGGCACATTTACAGTCATGGCCCAAATGGCGGCAGCGGCGCTGGGTGTCCCCTACGAGTGGATTCGTATTGCCGGGCCGGTGGATACTCAATACAGCCCCTACGAGTGGCAGACGGTGGCCAGCCGGTTAACCTGGAGCATGGGCAATGCCGTAGTCAAGGCCGCTCGTGATGCCCGCGAACAAATTCTCAACATCGTGGCTGAAGCGTGGGGCGAACACCCCGCAGACCTGGACATTGTCAATGGCGAGGTTATCTCCTACAAGAGTGAAGAAGCCCTCTCGCTGAAAGATCTCGTGATTTACGGTTTGCCCAAACCTAATGCCAATGGCTGGATCGGCGGGCCGATTGTCGGACGGGGCAACTTTATGCCCACTTACGTGACCAACCTAGATGCCGAAACTGGTCAGGGTGAGCGAGCTGTGGTACACTATACGACCGGTGCTCAGGCCGTTGAACTGGAAGTAAACCTGGAAACAGGCAAAATCGAGATTTTGCGGGCAGCAGCCGCCTTTGACCTGGGCAAAGCCATCAACCCAGAACTGGCCAAAGCACAAGTAGAAGGGGGCTTTGTGCAGGGGATGAGTACTGCTCTGTTTGAAAGCCTGCAATTTAAGAATGGGCTGCCCCAAAATCCCAGCTTTGTCGATTACCGCATTGCTACCAGCGCCGATGCGCCACCTCAAATCGAGGCGATCCTGGTTGAAGTGCCTCAAGATGACGGACCGTGGGGCGCTCGCGGCGTCGGCGAGCATCCGATGGTGCCGACTATTCCGGCTATTGCCAACGCTATTTATGATGCCATTGGAGTGCGGGTGGGGTCACCGCCATTTACAGCGGAGAAAGTCTACCTGGCCCTAGTGGATGCCGGTATTGTAGAATAATAGTGATATTTTTCACATTTAATAGTGACATTCATCACTATTGTTTTTCAGATAAATCTGTTATTCTGATTGAGTAACTCAATAACGTATTTGATTCGCAACAGTCAGGCCGCTGTTGCCCCGGCATGATGACGGGGGGGCAATCCTTTGCCTTGGGGTCGTACCAGCGCAGGTGCGAATTTAAACTATAGACGGAGTCTAAATGCGATGATCCTCTCTTGAATTCATCGCTTTTATATCGGCCCGGGTGTTTCCGCCAAGTGGATAACCTGGGCCATTCTATTTTGCCTATTTTAAGGAGAAATTCAAAATGAACAGTAACACCCAAACCTTATCAGCAAAATTTAATAAAACGTTGTGGTTGCAGATGGCAAGCATTGTTAGCTTGGCGGCAATCACTGCCCTGACTGCCCGCATCACCATCCCCTTGCCGTTTACCCCGGTGCCAATTACCCTACAAACGCTGGCAGTTGTCTTATCTGGTCTAATCCTCGGCGCTCGCGGCGGCGCGGCAACTCAATTAACTTACCTGGGCCTGGTTGCCCTGGGTTTGCCGCTGGATGCCAGCGGCTTAGGTTCCGCCGCCTTTTTTGGCCCCACAGCCGGATATTTAGTGGGTTTTGTGCCCGCCGCCTTTGTAGCCGGTTGGTTGGCGGATCGTTTTTCGGTCCGGAATTGGTGGGGGAATTTTGTAGCGGCTATAGCCGGGATGCTGGTTATTTACCTGGTAGGGGCAAGCTGGCTGGCAGTTATGCTGGGCAGTTGGCAAAAAGCCTGGCTGGGAGGCATTGCTCCCTTCATCCTGCTTGACTTAGGCAAAGCAGCCGTAGCCGCTGCTGTTGCCGAGAGCGGCAAACAGTTAATGCGATTCACTACTCACTCATAAATATCTGCAGAGAAAATTAAAGCGAAAAGAGGCAGAGGTATGATAGGTAAATCTTCATCAAGCTATTATGCCTCCAAACTCTTTTTCGCTGATGAACATTGAGTGAGTACAAGAGGTATTTTTTATGAAAACAACAAAAGAAAAAATTGAACAGTTACAGCAAATAAAATCACGCCTGGCGGCAGGCGGCGGCGAAAAACGAATTACCAGACAACACGAAAGTGGTAAACTTACGGCCCGCGAGCGGTTGGCGCTCTTTTTTGATGGCGACACCTTCCAGGAGATGTATTTATTTGCCCAACATCGCGCTACTCGGTTTGGCCTGGCCGGGCAGGAATTACCCGCCGATGGTGTTGTTACCGGCGTGGGCGCAGTGGATGGCCGCCAGGTATTTGTGGCTTCGCAGGATTTTACCGTTTCCGGCGGTTCCGTGGGCGAAATTCATGCCAATAAAATCTGCCAGGTTCAGGAAATGGCCCTAAAAAGTGGCAGCCCCCTGGTCATCTTCAACGACAGTGGTGGAGCGCGCATCCAGGAGGGCATTGACGCTCTGAGTGGCTATGGACGCATCTTTTACCGCAATGTACTGATATCGGGAGTAGTGCCGCAGATAGCTATTATTGCCGGCCCATGCGCGGGTGGCGCGGCCTATTCACCGGCCTTAATGGATTTTATCATCATGGTCAAAGGCACCGGCAAACTCTTTATTACCGGGCCACAGGTCATCAAGGAAGTGACCGGCGAAGTGGTCACCCCTGAAGAGTTGGGCGGCGCTTATGCCCAGGAAGCTCACAGCGGTAACGTCCATTTGATTGCCGAAAATGACCAACACGCGATTGAACTCTGCCGAAAACTGCTCGGTTTTCTGCCCAGCAATAACCTGGAAGACCCACCGGAATACGGCGACGGTCAGGCTATTTTTAGTGAAGATAGAGTTCTGGATGCTGTCATCCCGGATGATCCCCGCGATGGATACGACATCAAAGAAGTTATCTGCCGGCTGGTAGACGAAGGCGATTTTATGGAAATCCAGGAGCAGTTTGCCCCCAACGCCGTCATCGGTTTTGCCCGGATCAACGGCCAATCGATAGGTATCGTGGCCAATCAGCCTATGGTCATGGCCGGCGCGTTAGATATTAATGCCTCGGATAAAATCGCCCGTTTTGTCCGCTTTTGTAATGCCTTCAATATCCCGCTGATTACCTTTGTGGATGTGCCCGGTTTTCTGCCGGGAGTACAGCAGGAATATGGCGGTATTATCCGGCACGGAGCCAAAATGCTCTTTGCCTACTCGGCGGCGACAGTGCCCAAGATTACGCTCATCTTGCGTAAAGCCTACGGCGGCGCTTACCTGGCAATGTGCGGTAAAGATTTGGGGGCCGACCGGGTGGCCGCCTGGCCCACCGGTGAAGTAGCGGTGATGGGCGCAGCCGGGGCCGTCAACATCATTTACGGCAACGAAATCAAGAATGCCGCCGATCCCGAAGCAGCCAGGGCCAAGTTTATCCAGGAATATGAAGCCGAGTTCGCCAATCCCTATATCGGGGCTGCCCGCAATTTGATTGACGACATCATTGAACCCAAAGACACGCGGCGCTACTTGAGCCTGGCCCTGGAGTCATTACGCGCCAAACGGGATGTGCGCCCGCAAAAGAAACACGGGTTAATCCCCCTATAAGACACGGCAAGTAAAGGTGAGTCATGAAAGAAAATTTAACCGTTTCCCAGCCGGGTGGACATAAACCGGAGGCGGTGTCGCCGGAAGTGATGGCCGTTATTTCGGCAGCGGTGGCCGTAGCCCTGGGTGAAAAGGCACACATCCGCCGCGTTCGTTACTGGCGCGCTCGACCTACCAGCGCCTGGGCAATTCAAGGCCGCATCTCGATCATGAATTCTCATGGGGTGAGGCGTTAAAAGTGATGCGTAAAACCCTCATATATTACGTACCGCACCTCTATAAAATTCAGGGTGAGTAGAAAAATTTTATAGATATCTATACGACAAGTAAAAACTTATTATCATCTCAATTTAGCAAAAGGATTTTTCGTCATGAAAAGATTACGTGTCACTGTTAATGGCGTCAATTATGACGTTGAAGTTGAAGTTTTAGAAGATCGTGACGAGGGAGGGCCTACCGGCTATAACCTACCCTCAACCAGCGTACCCCATGTAGCTCCACCGGCAGCCAAACCGACCCCTATGCCGGCTGCCGCCCCTGCTGCCCCAACCGCGCCGGCTGCCGGCGCGGCCAATGAAGTAGTCTCGCCCATTGCCGGCGTGACCCGCAAAATCAATGTCGCCGTAGGCGATACGGTCAAACAAAATCAAGCGGTGGTTGTCGTTGAAGCCATGAAGATGAACACCAACATCAACGCCCGGATGGCCGGCAAGGTCAAAGAAATCAAAATCAAAGTTGGAGACCCGGTCCAAAAAGGCCAGGCCTTGATTATTTTGGAGTAGGAGCAGATTTCTCATGAGTAAAAGTTCTCAGTTTGTAGACGTTACCTTGCGGGACGGCCACCAAAGCCTGGCCGCCACCCGAATGAGTACGGAACAGGCCATGCGAGTTCTGCCGATGATTAACGATGCCGGTTTTGCTGCCCTGGAATTATGGGGCGGGGCAACCCTGGATAGTTGTATTCGGTTTTTAAACGAAGATCCGTGGGAACGGCTGGTCACTTTCAAGGAAACTCTGGGCGGCAGTGAAAAAATCCGTTGCCTGCTGCGCGGGCAAAACCTGTTTGGCTACCAGCCCGGCGCCGACGACCTGGTGATTTCTTTTGTCAAGGAAGCTGTGACCAACGGCGTGGGGCTGATGCGCATTTTTGACGCTCTGAATGACTTTCGTAACCTGCAAATCCCCATTCTGGCCACCAAGGCCTATGGTGGGAAGGTTGAAGGCGCCCTGTCCTATACCACCAGCCCTGTCCATACCACTGAATACTTTGTGGACTTTGCCAAAAAATTGCAAGCCGAAGGGGTAGACCAGATTGCCATCAAAGATATGGCCGGTTTGCTGTACCCCACCGATGCTCTGGACCTTTTTAAGGGGCTGAAGCAAAATATATCTTTGCCCATCACCTTCCATAGCCACACCACCACCGGGGTAGCCACCCTGTGCGCCGTGATGGCTCTGCACCATAAGCTTGATTATATTGATACGGCCATCACCCCCTTTTCCGAAGGAACCTCACATCCGCCTATTGAAGTGTTAATTGTGTTTGCCGAAGAGATGGGAATTGACCACGGTCTGGATAAAGCCCTTATCTTAAAAATTCAGGCCGAGTTATTCAATATTTTTGAAGAGCTTAAAAAAGTCATTCCCTATTACGGTAAATTTTACCGGCCGGTTCGGTATGAAGATATTGACCGGAAACAGGTCAATCAGATCATCGAATTGGTTGCCCAGGAAAACAAAGCAGCGACTGAACAGGCCATCCCCTTGATGCGCCAACTGTTGAAGGGGCTGAATTATCCCGACTTTGACGACAAGATTTTTGAAGCCCAGGTTCCGGGTGGAATGCTCACCAATCTGTACAACCAGATGAAGGAGATGGGTCAACTGGAGCTAATGGATCAGGTTTTGGCCGAAATTCCCCAGGTGCGGGCCGACGCCGGCTATGTGCCCCTGGTGACGCCTACCAGCCAGATTATCGGCTCCCAGGCCGCCTTTAATGTGATGAATGGCCGCTATGCCCTGATTTCTGAGCCGTTTAAGATGATTTTCCGGGGCGAGTTTGGCCGTACCCCTGCCCCGGTCAATCCAGAAGTGGCCGCCCTGGTGTTGGAACCGGGTGAAGAGGTCAAGAGCTACCGCGCTGCGGCGTATCTTATGCCGGTTTTGGAAGATCAATACGACCTACCCTTTGTCAAAACCCATAAAGATTTGCTGCTCTACCTGCTGTTTGGCCAGGCGGCGGAAACCTTCTTGCAAAAAAAGTATGGTTTGAGTTAATTTTTTCCCCCGGTTCTCCCATCAGTTTCATTAGATTTCCATTCACTGTTAATTTTAAACCTGTCAGGTCTTGCAGACCTGACAGGTTTAAAATGGTCCTGCGGCTCAACGGCGAGACTGTATCCCCAAAAACGAAAATTGATTCCGAATCCGCGTACTTTATCGCAACTTTCGGTGTTATAACCATTGTTGTTTGATTGAAAGAATTCTTCTATCCCACTTGAGGAGAGTTTTGACTGATGAATAGTCACAATCTCAAAACTTTAGCCGTACAACTTAGCAAACGATGAGAGGAAATTATGAGATTACCGGAGAACACGTCCAAGAACCAGGCTCAACCTGATGGTGCGGCTGCTTTTAGCTTAAACGACCAGGAGACGCTCATGGCCGAGCTTCAAGAAATGCGCCAGAAAATCGCCCGGGGCGGCGGGCCTGAGCGGATTGAAGCCCAACATACCAAGGGCAAGTTGACCGCCCGCGAGCGTATTTTTAAGTTGCTAGATGAGGGTACCTTCCACGAAATAGGCGGCTATATAGTCCAACGCCACAGCGACTTTGGCCTCAACAAGGAGCGTCATTTGGGTGACGCTGTTGTAACCGGCTTCGGCAAGATTGAGGGCCGGCGGGTCTGCATTTATGCTCAAGATTTTACGATCCTGGGCGGATCCTTCTCGGAAGCTGCCGGTCAGAAAGTAGCCCAAATTATGGACCTGGCCCTGGAATCGGGGCTGCCGATGATTGGTTTGATTGACTCGGGCGGGGCGAGGATTCAAGAAGGCGTCTACAGCCTGGGCGCTTATGGCGAGCTTTTTTGGCGCAACACCCAGGCCAGCGGGGTCATTCCCCAGATTAGCGTGATATTGGGACCATGCGCGGGTGGAGCGGTCTACTCCCCGGCCCTGACGGATTTTATCATTATGACCAAAGGCACCAGCCAGATGTTTATCACCGGCCCAGAGGTGATCAAGGCCGTCACCGGCGAGCAGGTCGATATGGAGACGTTGGGCGGGGCAATGGCTCACAACGCCATAAGTGGGGTAGCGCACTTTGCGACCGACGACGAAGATCAGACCCTGGAGCTAACCCGCAAGCTGCTGCGTTACCTACCCTCCAATAACGCCGAACGGCCCCCGGCGATCCAGCCGGCCGACGATCCGTGGCGGATGGACCTGGAACTCAACACCATTGTCCCGTTCGACCCCCGTGAACCCTACGATATGAAGGAGGTCATTCAGCGAGTCTGTGACCGGGACAGCTTTTTGGAGGTGCAGGAATTTTTCGCCCAAAATGCTATTATCGGCCTGGCTCGCTTGCATGGCCAGGTGGTGGGAGTGGTGGCCCAGCAACCCATGACCCTGGCCGGGGTTATTGATATTGATGCCTCGGATAAAATCGCCCGTTTTGTCCGCTTCTGTGACGCTTTCAATATTCCCCTCATCACCTTCGCCGACTCGCCCGGCTTTTTGCCCGGGGTGCATCAGGAACACGGCGGGATCATCCGGCATGGGGCCAAAATCGTCTATGCTTACTCAGAGGCCACCGTGCCCAAGTTGACGGTGGTTACGCGCAAGGGTTATGGCGGCGCGTACATTGTGATGGGCAGTAAATATATTCGCACCGATTTATCCTTTGCCTGGCCGACCACCGAAATCGCAGTGATGGGCGCAGAGGGAGCGATTAATATTCTCTATCGCAAGCAACTTAAAGAAGCGCCAGACCAGGCGGCTAAACGGACCGAATTGACGGCTGAGTACCGGGAAAAGTTTGCCAAGCCCTATGTCGCAGCGGCAGCCGGCGCGATTGACGATATTCTGACCCCTTCAGAAACCCGGCCCCGCCTTATTGCCGCCCTGGAGTTGCTGCGAGACAAACGAACCAAGTCACCGGCCAAAAAGCACGGGACGATGCCTTTATAAAAATTTTCTAAAGGACAGAAACATGAACAACAGCGGACAAGATTTTGCGATGCTGGTAATGGGTTTGAGCGCCACTTTTTTCGTTCTGGCCATGCTTAGCAGAGGTACGGTTGTTCTGCCACGCCTTTTTCCTATGCCAAAAATTCCACTCTCAAGAGAGAAAGAGGTGGTGAAGCGACCGGCGATCAGCCATCCGGTTCCTGACACTGGTGAGGAAGAGATCGCCGTGGCGATTACCCTGGCCCTGACCCATCTATACGCTCAGGAATTGCGCCGGGGCGGTCTGGGAGAATCGTTAGAAACAGGTCCTGGTCCCTGGTGGACAGCCGGCCAATTGGAACAACAGACCGTAGAAACTATAGCGCTACAAGGGAGCAATTAACCCATGAAAAAAGACAATTTATCAGGACGGCGAGTTAAGGTCGCAGTAAATGGTAAGTCCTACCATGTCGAGGTCGTGGGCAGCCTCACCAGCTCGCCGGTGACGGTCAAAGTTAACGGACGCCCTTACCTGGTGGATATGGAATCGCCTGATGGGATAACCAAGCCAACTCACCCTCCTGTGGCGGTACACCCTACCCCCGTAAAACCAACTGCTGCCCCCCTGAAAACGCCGGTTTCTCCTACGCTCGCCAGCCCGGCGGTGACCGACCTCAAAGCGCCTATGCCCGGCGTTATCCTCGAAGTTTTCGCCCAGCCGGGTGATCAGGTCAAATACGGCCAACGCCTCTGTACCCTGGAGGCCATGAAGATGAAGAATGCCATCCGTTCACCGCGAGACGGGGTGGTGGCAACGGTTGAGGTCAACCCGGGAGAGACGGTGGCCCACGGACAGATTCTGTTTACATGGGAAAACTGAGGGCTTTCCGGCCAGAAGTTTAAATTCCTATACCGCCTCAACTTGTGGAGGTTTCAACTCTTGGCAAAGTAAAACAGAAAGTTGAGCCTTGTCCCTGCCCCGCCGACTCAACCCAAATACGACCACCGTGTATCTCCACAATCCGTTTAACCAAGGCCAGGCCAATCCCCGTCCCTTCGACCGTTTGATCCAACCGTTCAAACAGCCCAAAAATCTTGTGGTGATAGCGTGGTTCAATGCCTACACCATTGTCCTTGACATAACAGATCGTTTCACCGGCCTCTTGCCTGGCCCCAATTTCAATCCGCGGCTCAGGCTGGGCGCCCATAAACTTAATAGCGTTGTCAAGCAAATTTTGCAGCACCTCCACCAGGCGGGGGCGGTCGCCGCAAACAACCGGCAAGTTGGGGACGATATCTACCTGCACGCCTCGCGCAGAAATCTGCCCGGCTACCAGGTCTACGGCCTCACGGACCACCGTATCCAGCGGCACTGTTTGGGGGGGGTTCATCAGGCGGCCAATCCGTGATAACTCTAACAGGTCGTCTAACAAAAGACGCATTTTTTCGGCAGCGTCCCGGATTTGCTCGATATCGCGTTGTATCCGGGGCTTGTCTCCCCTGGCTATATCCTTTTCCAGCCATCCCAAAAAACCCTTAATGGTCACAATCGGGCTTTTGAGGTCGTGGGAGACAGTGTAGGTGAAACGCTCCAACTCGGCATTTTTGGTTTCCAGGTCAATAATCAATTTTTCTCGGGCTTCTTCAGCTTGTTTGCGGTCAGTGATGTCTATAGACACGCCTAACCTGGCCTCTAAATTGCCATGGGCGTCAAAGAGAGGGTAAGTGGTAAAAAAGGCCGGGAATTTTTCTCCGGATTTACGCACCAGAATAGTTTCCCCGGAAAAGCTGATTTTGTTTTGACGCATTAATTCGAAGGCCCTTGGGAATTGGGCCACATCTTGGGGCAGGTGTAAGGAGGCGACTGGCTGGCCCAGCATCTCTTCTTTCCGATATCCAAAAATAGCTTCGGCCCCCGGGCTAAATTCCAGGATACGGGCATCAACCCCACCAACATCGGTGATGATAAAAGCGACGTTTTTGATTACTTCAAAGACAACCCGCAGTTTTTGTTCGCTGGTACGCAATGCTTCCTCCACCTTGTGGCGTTCGGCCAGCTCCTGCCGGACCCGAGTCAGAGCTTCGGCCAGGCTGTCGAGCGCCAATTTTAAGGTATATGTTGTCACCAGCAGGCCCAGCACTAAATTCAGCCAACCGGCTCGGGGGGGGGTAAGGAAATAAGGGGACGGCATCAAACGGAGCCTGTCTAAGACGAGCATGCCCAAACCGGCCATAATGCTCAAACCGGCCACAATAATGGCCGCCCGTGGTCCTAACAACAAACCGGCAAAGACGGTGATAACGATATAATAGAGAATATCAACATTGGCCATACCGCCGGCAAGAAGGAGCAAACCCGTTACTAACAACCAGGTTCCGGCCACAATTAAACCGCCGGCCAGCCGTACCCGACCCCGTTGCATGAACCGGTAGGCAATCAAAAGTAATCCCAATAAGATTAAAACAACGATAAAACTGCCTAATTTTCTGGCGAAAAGAAGTAATCCAACTCCCCCGGCCAGGATCACTACTACCAGCAAACTCAAAATAACCGAGTTGAGCAATTTGGCGGTCAGTGTCTTATCTTCGTCGTCTGGGAAAATGGGTGGGCTAAAAAAGTGTTGGAGATGGGCTAGCATGGTGATCTCTTCCTTAAATGAAATGCGCCCGGCGATGTCATTACCATCTTGGGCGCGTGTTCAAACCGAGTCAGCAGCTTGACAGCCATTAGGATACTGCTACAAGTCGCTGCCGTCAAATGGAGACGTTTTTTTATGAAACGGGCCATAATCAAATGTGGACTGGGGAAAAAAGCCAAAGACCCTTACAATTGAGACCCATAAGATAGAGCGATGGATTGAACAAATTGCCCATTTCCGGTTTTGGGCTGATAATTTAAAGGTAGCAGGTAGCAAGGTAGCAGGTAGCAAGGTTATCTGACTACTGACTACTGACTACTGACTACTCTCTTAGGAGGTTTATGGGCGATTCAACCGCAAACACTTTACCCTGGCCTGGCCAGGGAAGCCGTGAAAATTCAACTGCGTCAGAAACCACACCCGGCGGCGAGCAGCCGGTGCGTTGGGTGGTTATTCGGGCGAATGTGGACCCCGGCGAGGCTATGATTATCAAAAGCCGTCTGGACAGCGAAGGTATTCCGGCGGTAGTACAGCAAGAAGCTGTGGGAACCGTACTGGGCTTGACCGTAGGGCCGCTCGGTTCGGCCAGGGTGCTAGTCCCCGAACCCCTGGCCGAGCAGGCGTTGGATATCCTGGCCGAGACCTTTGACCTGGAGGGGGATGGGGAAGAGGATTAGCTGAGGCAGCCCGCTAAGACGGACACGATTGAAACCGCCCCTAAGAGGCTATGCCGGGATGTCCGCCTGTGGACAAAATCCGTCCACGTAGGTAGACGACCGGCTTTAGCCCTGGAGGAGCGATTTCAATCGCTTATTTGAAAAGTATTGGATTTAGAAGAAATCGGCAAAATAGGAGTGCGCCGCCAGGTCGACCAGCTTGGGGGTCATCACCGGCGGCTCGCCGCGATAGTTGGCAAAAATAATCATCTGCTTCAACAAATCGCGGGGATGGCAGGCGCGCATAGGCCGGCTCATGGCAAAGTAATATTCATGCAGGAGATGGTCGTAGGCAGCCGCATCAAATTTAAAGCCCCGACCGGCGCAAACCGACATAAATATCTCCCGAAATTGCTCCTCACTGGGGTCGCCAATGCCCAATTTGTGACTAATGCGGCGTAGAAACGCTTCGTCTACCAGGGCGGTTGGGTCTAGGTTGGTCGAGAAGACAATCAGCGTTTCAAAGGGGATAGCAATCTTCTTGCCGGTGTGAAAGGTCAAATAATCGATCCGCTCTTCCAGAGGCACAATCCAGCGGTTGAGCAATTCGCCGGGAGCCATCTGCTGGCGGCCAAAGTCGTCGATGACCAGCAGGCCATTGTTGGCCTTCCACTGGAACGGCGCTTCATAGAAACGACTGGTATCGCTCCAGGCCAGTTCCAGGTCCGACAAGGCCAACTCACCGCCGGTGACGACCACCGGTGGATAACATCGCACCCAGCGTTTATCCAAACGATTAGCTTCATTGAGTTGGGCCTCCTCGCTGCCCACAGGCCGATGAATCGACTGGTCGAACAACTTGATAATCTGTCCATCTTCATAAATGGCCTGAGGCACCATCACGTTGCCCGGCAGTAAGCGCAGTCCAATCGCTCTGGCAATACTGGTTTTGCCGTTACCTGGCGGGCCATAAACAAAGAGCGAGTCATACGAATTTACCGCCGGGCCAATCCGCTCGATAATGTCTTCGGAGAAGATGAGCCCCTGCAAAGCTTCACGCACGTTCGCGTCCCGCACGACAGGACGGCGTTGGGCCTGGATTTTAACGACCTCGATATAATGCTCCAGAGTCACCGGGCATGGCCCAACGTAGCGATTGCGCTCCAGAAGCTCGCGGGCGCGTTCACCGCCCTTATCGGTGATGGTATATTGGTATGATATTGGGTTCAGCGTACTGCCGCCAACAACCTCGACCAAATGCTGGGCTTTGAGCGCCCGCAGCAGCGGCTCCGCAACGCCGCTGAAATGCAGGCGCAGCGCCTGGGCTACCTGCCCCCCCTGCATTAGACCGCCAAAGTAGAGGGTTTTTAGAGTTAAATCAGCCAGGAGAGCGGGGGGAATACGGGTCGCCTCAATGGTGCGCGGCTCCTCAATTATCTGGAGCAGGACGGGATCCAGTCCTTCAGTTTGGGGTAGAATATTAACCGGGCTATATTGCTCCCGGCGGGGTTCATCCGTTTTAGGTAATGTTTTTAATTTGCTCGCTCGATCTTCAGCCATAAAAGAACCTCCATTGGGCATCGGGGAATTTTAACATGCAGTATAGATTTTGTCACAAAGCGCCTGTGTGGTCAAACTCACCCTAACGAAATGCCAGACCCCAGGGATGCTACGCAAAACCCCTGGGGTCTCTTACGTTAAAGGGCGATATTCTGGGGTTATTCTTGCATAAGCGGCAGGGCCACCTGAAACACCGAGCCTTCGCCCACCACGCTCTCAACCCAGACCCGACCATTGTGCAACTCGACTAATTCCTTGACCACGGCCAGGCCCATGCCCATACCAATTTCGGCGTCGACCGGGCGATCTTTAATCTGGTAAAAGGGGTCAAACACGCGTTTTTGCTCCGAGCGAGGGATACCGATGCCGTTATCAATTACGGCAATGAGCAAGCAGGGACATTCTTCCGGCGGTCGAACTCGCGCCTGCTCCACCCAGGCCCGTAAGGTAACTTGCCCCCCAGGCGGGGTAAAGTGGCAGGCATTGGCCAGCAGGTTATCCAGAATTTGCCGGATATGCCGGGGATCGGCTATAAGGGGTGGCAGCGAAACCGGGATGTCGCGCCGCAGTTTCAACTCGCGCAGGCGGGCCAGGGGCATAATTGCCTGCAAGGCTTCGTCGAAAATTTTGGTTAACTCATCAATTTCTTCAAAGCGGGGCAACATCTTGTGCCGATTCTGGGCGCTTATCTGGATGGCGTTGTTCAGCACGGCAGTCATCCGGTCGGCGTTAGTCTGAATAATTTCCTGGAGGCGAATCTGCTCCGGGGAATAGTTGTCGAACGCACCCTGGAGCATCAAATCCGAGTAGCCTTTGATCGCGGTTAAGGGCGCGCGCAGTTCACGCGAAAGAGCGGCGATAAAATCATTTCTAGCTTTATCCGCTTTGATCTCGCGGGTCACATCTCTAAACAAGACAATGATACCTTTCCACTCACCCTGCTCGTCGCGCCAGGGGATCAGCCGGCCCTGGATGGCCCGTTCTTCACTTTCAAAAAAGGTCGGCAAAGGCTGATTACGACGGGAGAAAGCTACGGCTAAATCTTCGATGGTTTCGGTCGAGTCAATCGCTCCGTAAATCGTTCCAATTGACTGGTTCAGCAGTTCGACGCGAGGTTTGCCCAAAATACGCTCGGCGGCGCGATTGACCAGTTGCACCCGGCCGGACGTATCGCTGACCACCAGGCCATCGCTGATAACCTCCAGAATGGACAGCGGTTCAATCGAGCCATTGGTTTGTTTAAAAACAACTTCGGCTTCGGCTTCCAGGTCCAAGTAGCGCCGGCGTTGCTCCACCATCGTGGCAATTTGGGGAGCCAGGGTGCGACACAGCCGCACGTCGCTGTCGCGAATGGGGCGGCGGCTGACCGGATTGCCGAGCATCAACGCGCCGACAGGGCGTCCATGCACGGCCAGAGGTTGAATCAGGGTGGGGCCGGCCTGCTCTTCATTCCACAAAGCGTAAAGCTTATTCAGGCCGCTGCCGTTACTATGCGCCAGCAGCAGTTGCTGCTGCCGGTCGATGGCTTCACGCAGGGGCGGGCACTTATCCAGGGGAAAAACAATTTCTCCCTTCTTGAGCAGATGGACGGGTCGGGTGGGGTTATAGAGCGTAACCAGGCGGGCCTGGCCTGCCACATTCGTGTCGAGCATAAACAGGGCTGATTGGTCGGCGTGGGTGATCTGGGCCATGCTGCGGGCGATATGCTCCATCGACTGGCTCAAATTGGGCGTGGCGCTGATGATTTCGCTCACTTCGAGCCAGCGCTGCCGTTCCCGGCTCAAATCAACGGCCTCCTGGACCAAAGCCTCGGCCGCCCGCTCACGCTGGTGATAAAGTTGACGATAAATTTGGACGCTCTCCCAATGGATGGCGGTAATAAAGAGCACATAGGCCAGCAAATTCACCAGCCAGACCAGGCCGGTTAAATCCAGCAAGCTCAAAAAATTGGCCAGGGCCAGCACAAAAGGCACCGCCAGGTGGTTCCAGCGCACTTTTTCGGTCCCAAACAAGATAAAGGGCGCGCCAAGCACCGCCACGAACAGGATATGAATTTGAACCGGCACAGGCCAGGTGGGGAAAAGGAGTAAAACGGCCAGGAGGAAAGCAACGGCTCCGGCCGGCCAGGCTAACTTAGGCCAGGGAATGACCGGGCCGGTCAGAGTCCAGATGATAAAAAGAGCGCTCAAGACTTCCAGCGCCCCCAGGACCGCCTCAGCATAACCGCCGGTCGGGGCAACCAGGACCATAATCAAACTGAGCGACCGGCAAATAACCAGCAAAAAAAGAGGTAGTAGCGGTCCCCGGCGAGCGTCCCTGACCACGCTACTTAAACCTAACAACAAAGCCGCCAAAGCAAAGAGGTTGGCTGCTAGAAGATATATCTGCATCTACTGACCCAACAAACCCGGTTAAGATAGCCCTGAAGACCTCGGCCATTAATTCTGACCGGAAGAGAGAGCCGGCGAGCCGGCCGAGTGAGATGCTAAAGTATGGAAAGGTGCAAAAGGCTATCGTGACGCGAATAAAGTTTCAATCCAAGTATAGCAAATCTGAATGGGTGAGACAATGGGCTTTTGGGGGGAGTACAAGTCATTTACGATTTACGATTGTAGATTTACGATTAGAGGGGGGCGCAGAGATGCACAGAGGATTCACAGAGATTCGCAGGGGTATTTTAAGTTTTTCTCTGGGTCACAAATCTTTGACGCCCTATGGAAAAGGTTTTATACTGGCAATGAAATTATCAGAGGGAAAAAGCATGTAGACATCTATATGATCCCTTTGGTTGGCGCTATACCTTATGCTAGAAATGTTTCAGCAATCGATTAACTCGGCGATGGCCGATTTTTATAGTGCTCGCCGGCAAGCGCAAATGGAGCAACTGCTGGCCAGGTTAACCGGCAAATCGGCGGCGCTCCTGTCGTATGAGGAGATAGCTCATAATTTAAGACCGGCCGGTGGATCAGATCGAGGGCTGCAAGATATTCCCCTGAATGCCATCGTGGGCAGTGTTGGACGCTACCACGATTTTACCCGCAGCTTCTTACCCCGTCACGACAGCGCCAAAGAACGCTGGATTAACGTCCAGATCGCCGCCAACGACCCGGTGGGCCTGCCGCCGATTGAGGTTTACCAACTGGGCCAGGTTTATTTTGTACTGGACGGCAACCACCGGGTGTCGGTAGCCCGCCAAATGGGGTCAACCCATATTGAGGCTCATGTCACCGAAATCCGGACTCGTGTGCCGCTAACGCCGGATATTCAACCCGACGGGCTGATCATCAAGGCTCGCTACGCCGACTTTCTGGAACAAACCCGCCTGGATGAACAACGACCGGGCGCGGATTTGAGCGTGACTGCGCCCGGCCAATACCGGATCCTGGAAGAGCAGATTGAATGTCACCGCCAGGCGTTGAGCCAAACTCAACAACGGGTGATTGCTTACCAGGAAGCAGCAATAGATTGGTATGACACGGTTTATCTGCCCGTAATCGAGGTTATCCGGGAACAGGGTATTTTGCGTGATTTCCCCAACCGCACCGAAACCGATCTATACGCCTGGCTGGTCGAGCATCGCCAGGCTTTAGCAGAAGAGCTGAATTGGGAGGTTAAGCCCCAGGCAGTTGCAGCTCATCTGGCCACCCAGCACAGCTCCCGGCCCCAACGCATCCTGGCCCGGATGGGCGAAAAGCTGCTCGATGCCGTCGTCCCAGACTCTCTCGATGGCGGCCCACCACCCGGGCAGTGGCGCAGAGAGCAGGTTGCTCTACCTGATCGTTTGTTTACCGACATCCTGGTGACAATTGGCGATAACCCGGGCAGTTGGGTAGCCATGGAGTATGCCCTGGAAGTCGCCCGGCGAGAAGAAGGCGGCCGTCTTTACGGTCTGCACGTAGTTGCGGCGGACTCCTTGAAGGAGGGTAAACAGGCCCAGATTCTGCGAGCCGAGTTTGAACGCCGTTGTCAAGCAGTTCACATGGATGGTCAGTGGGCCGTAGAAACCGGCGGCGTGGCCCGCACTATTGGCAACCGGGCCAGGTGGACGGACCTGGTAGTCGTCAGCCTGGCTTATCCACCGGCCCCCCAACCCCTGGCCCGGCTAAGCTCTGGTTTCCGCACCTTGATTCGACGCTCGGCCAGGCCCATCTTAGCGGTGCCCACTTCCCCGGACACTCTCTCCCTAAAAGCCAGTCAAGATAAGCTGTGTCGCGCTTTGCTGGCTTATGACGGCAGCCTCACCGCTCAAGAAGCGCTTTTTGTAGCAACCTATCTCACCAACCGATGGCACATGTCCCTGGTGGTAGTTGCAGTTGAAGAAAAAGGCGTAGCGGCTGCGACGGCCTTAACTCAGGCTCAAGAATACCTGGCCCTGCGGGGGGTACCGGCCACCTTCATTGCCGAAAGTGGTCCGGTGGCCAAGGCCATCCTCAGAACCGCTACCGCTCACCAAAGCAATCTCCTCATTCTGGGGGGATATCACTTCACCCCCGTTGTCGAAGTTGTCCGAGGAAGCACCCTGGAGCAACTTCTGCGCCAAGCCCGACAGCCGCTGCTAATCTGCCGCTGAATTGGAAGCTATTGGAAGTATGTTTTGGCATTTTACGAGGCGATTGTGTTAGATAATCAGCGCCCTCCTTTAGGGCTTTACCTCCACATCCCCTGGTGTCCAACCCGCTGCATCTATTGTGACTTTAACACCTATGTTGAAGGCGACCCGGGCCTCAAAACTCGGTATCACGCGGCCTTACTGCGGGAGATAGGTGAAACCGGAGCAGCTCTGGGACGGCCAACGGCGGCGACTATCTTCATCGGGGGAGGTACACCTACCACCCTGCCGGCGGAGCAACTCGCCGAGTTGCTCGAAACAGTCAAAGATGCCTTTGAGCTGAACTCCACTGCCGAAGTGACGGTCGAGGCCAATCCCGGCACACTCTCAACCTCTTACCTGCGCCAATTGCGGCGAGGTGGGATCAATCGCCTCTCCTTGGGAGTGCAGAGCTTCAATGATGACGAGTTACGGTTTCTTAGCCGCCTCCACGATGCTGCCACAGCCCGCCGCGCCGTTGCCCAGGCCCGCGCCGCCGGTTTTGACAATCTGAGCCTGGATTTGATCTTTAACCTGCCGGAACAGAGTTTGGCCCACTGGCAATTTAACCTGGCGGAAGCCCTCAAACTGGAACCCGATCACCTCTCCCTCTACACGTTGATTGTCGAACCGGGCACGCCGCTGCACCGGCAAGTAACCCAGGGACAAATTCCCTGGCCTGATGACGATGTTGCCGCCGATATGTATGCCTATACCATCGACGCTCTGGAGGCAGCCGGCTATGCTCATTACGAAATTTCCAATTGGGCCAGGACTAACGGCGAAGCTGGCTGGCAAACCCCTCACCGGGCCTCAGCCCACAACCTGATTTACTGGCGCAACCAACCCTACCTGGGCTTGGGCGCAGGCGCTTACGGGACCATCAATATATCCCCTTCCCTCGCCCGCTTCACGTCACCTCCTCATCCCCCTGTCTCTTCGCCTCACTTTCCCTCACCTCACCAGACCTGGCGGTGGATGAATGTCAAGCGCCCGCAAACCTACATCGAACGGATGGAGGCCGGCGCGGGCTTGGGCGCGGCTTGCGACGAAAAAACGGTGGAGCCAATTAACCGGGACACCGCTATAGTCGAACACATGCTGCTTGGTTTGCGCCTGGTGCGCGAGGGGGTCAGCGCGGCAGAATTTGAGGCCCGGTTTGGCGTCTCGCTGGCGGAACACTATCCCGAAGCCATCCATCACGGCCTGGAAACCGGTTTGACCGAGTGGATTGAGTCACCCGACGGCCCGCGACTGCGTTTGACTCGACAGGGGCGATTTTTGGCGAATCAAGCAGTATTGCCATTTATCGAGATGTAGGACATCAGACAATAATCTAAGGATGAGTTTACCAATGGATGCTTCCTGGCAAGAACTAGAAACAGAAATTACAACCTGCCGCGCCTGCCCGCGCTTGGTGGCCTGGCGGGAACAGGTGGCCCTTGAAAAACGGCGCGCCTACCGCGATTGGGATTATTGGGGCCGCCCCGTCCCCGGCTTTGGCGACCCGGCGGCGCGGTTACTGATCGTCGGGTTGGCTCCCGGCGCGCACGGCTCCAATCGCACCGGGCGTATGTTTACCGGCGATAGTTCCGGCGATACCCTCTACACGGCCCTGCATCGAGCCGGTTTTGCCAGCCAGCCCACTTCTCGCCACCGGAGCGACGGTTTGACTCTGAGCGATGCCTTCATCACCGCCGTTGCTCGCTGCGCCCCACCGGAAAACCGGCCCACCCCGGCAGAAATAACCGCCTGCCGTTCCTTTCTTTACCGCGAGTTGGCCTTACTATCCCAGGTCCAGGTTCTCGTCGCCCTGGGGCAGGTAGCTTTTGACGGTTGTCTGCGCCTGTTGCGTGACCACAGCTACCAATTGGCCGAGGCGAAGGAACCTTCAATGACTTCTTCCGGTCCCCTCAAATTCGGTCATGGGCGACATTACACCTTTGTCAACACCACCCCAACCGATCGTAAACATCTCATTACTGCCTATCATCCCAGCCGCCAAAACACCCAAACCGGCCGGTTAACCCAGGCTATGCTGGATGAGATATTTGCGCTGGCCCGAACATTGTTGATTTAGTTGAGGTTTCATAATTTATAGGGTCGATAAATCAAGCTTAACGAGGAAGGTAGATGAATTCTTCAGATTTCAGCCGTTGGGCCATGCGGTAGGCATAATTAGATAGCTCTATCTGTCCTTGAGATTTTCGCCAATTACTCCAATTGCCGAGTTCTTCGATCATTTCACCCCGGTCATCAAGCTGCCATAGCAATACCTCTGCGTCATTCAAACGGCCAAGCCATAAATAGGTGAGACCAAGGGCTTTTAAGGTGGCCTGATTGCCCGGTTCCTGCGGATAGGCTTGTTCAAGGTAAGCCACAGCAGTCTCAAAATTCTCTCGATCCAAGGCTATCAAGCCCAGACGCCGGTTGGCAGCGGCCTGAGCAGGGTTTAAGTTTAGTGCATGGGCAAAATCATCTACTGCCAACCTGATCTCTGCTTCGCGGGTTGAGTCCCCCAGGTCAGACGCTAGATCGGCTCGAGTCTGATGAATAGCCCCCATGTTAACGTACCATGTGCTCAATAGTGACCGCCAAAAGATGGCCACAATAATCAACAAGCCTGCGATAACTCCAACCTTCACCCACAATCCCCGACGATACGGTGAAACCAGCCCCTCATCAACCTTCTCATTATCCTCACCCTTAAGCAAAGCTGGTCGCCCTACAGCCACAGTTAGCCCTAAGATAGCGAACAACATCGGCATGGTCCAGCCAGAGCCGGCTAATTGAGGCGCATCGGTCAGGCCATGGATAAAGGTAGCAGTTGCTCCAAGCCAAGCTGCCCGAAAGAGCGACAAAGAGCTGGAACCAAAATCACCTTTGGTTTCTGCCTTAATCACAAATTGATAAAAACTGAATAGCAGCCAGATTAACGCCGTTACCCCCAACAAACCTAAACCCAATCCTACTGATAAAAATAGATTATGGGCATAGGATAAAAATCGGTAAGGGATAAGCAACTGATAACGGGAATAAACAAAGGCAAAAGTGTCGCCCAAGCCGATGCCGGTGACAAGATAATCGCCCCACAAATTTAGGCTGTTGCGGTACAGGATCAATCGGCTCTGGGCCGTGTTCAGAGTTGGGCTGAGAAAAGGAATTTCCAACCCGTTAGAGAGGCCATAGTAAAACACATAAAAACCGAGCGCAGCCCCAAGCAGGCCCACTCCCCCTAGCGCCAGCCGGAGGTTGCGCCGGGGAATAATCAGCCAGGCCCAAATTCCGGCGACCGCCACCAGGCCTAACCAGGCGCCCCGCGACTCAGAGATGAGTAAGCCGTAGCTAACAACGACTGCCGTCAGCATCCAAACTACTCGCTCACCCCCACGCGCCTGCCAGGTCAAGACCAGGCTCAAAAGCCAACCACTCGCCAGAAAACCGGCTACTGCGTTAGGGTGAAGGGTAAAGATGACAAAATTGGGCAACACTGAGCCGGTGAGCCGGCCCAAATCAGGCAGCCAGCCCCCTTCGTAGGGATAGTAAAAGTATCCGTATTGTCCCACGAAATAGAACGCCAATAGACCGGCAGTTACCCCCAACACCTCTCCTACCCGGCGGGAGGGAAAGCCGGTATTGGCAACCGCAAAAAAAAGCGAGATGCTACCCAACAAGGTCAGTAGCAAGGGCCAGCTTAAAGTCGGATCATAACTGGCCCAAACTCCCACCAAGCCGCTGCTTCCCAATAAAGCCAGCGCCCCCCCTATAAAAGTTGGGTGGCTTGACCGGCCCAAAACTAACCAACGAGCCAGCCAGGGTAATAACCCTAACCCAATCCCCACTCCAACCAACAATGGTTCCAGAACTCGCAGCACACCGATTAAAATCAGAGGAAAGGGACAGAGCAGTTCCAGAGCTAGAGCCTTATCGGCATTTTGAACCAGAGACCACTGAGAGTCAGTGTAATGGGGCCCAGGCATAATTATGGTAATCTTCCGGTCGAAAGCTCAAATCCGGGACAGCAGCAGTTAATCGATGCCAACTCCACCGCCACCCTCATCACCCTTGCCGCCGCCACTACTGCCAGGCGCTGCAAACAGCAGGCGACCCGGGGAAGCATGGAGTCCCAGGTCGGCATATTCGGGGCTAATACGCACCAGAGCCACCGTCCACAAATATTCGCCACTCTGGCCTTTCACCCCAAATGCATCTTTGATGTTTGTTCCTAAACTATAAGTGTTGTTTCCCAAGTTTTTGATGTTGCCATTTTGATTGTCCAACACAGCGTTGTGTACCCCGGCAGGCGGCGCTCCTTCTCGCCAAACGCGCACCTCAAAACCGAAATCGGGAGGTAATGGGCCGGACCACTGCCATTTAAATGTAGTTTGCCCATACGTAGGCTCGTCAATGGATAGAGGCGCTAGCAAAGTAAAATTACCCATAGGTACAGCAGGGGTAGGTGTCGTCAATACAGCCGGAGAAGTGGGAGTGCCGGCAACAGGAACAGGAATCGGGGTAGAAGTAGCTATAGCGGTTGTAGTGGGCGGAGGGGGTGTCGAGGTATTAGTGGGGGTCGGGGTGCCGGTAGGAGGTGGGGTACCGGTAGGAGTCGGCGTGTAAGTGGGCGTTGGTGTCTCCGTAGGGGTAGGCACCAACGCTACCAGTCCTTGATAAGAGCCTGCCTCGCCCCACAAGGCATTGTAGAGCTGATCGTCGCCAAGTAAGGCTTGCTGCACCCGAGGCTGCCAACTTTCATCCAGTTGCATGACGGAGGCAAAGTCGGCCAATGCCTGGCTCGGTTGTTCCAGGGCTGCATAAGCTCGCCCTCGGTCAAAGAGGGTTCCGGGATTACGATCATTCATCCTGATGGCGACATTATAGGCATCAACGGCTTTTTGATACTGATCTTGAGTATTAAAAATTTCTCGCCCCCTGCGCCACAGTGATATCTCCATCTCAAGTCCAATTGATCCCAGGGATGGTGAATCTGTCACCTGGCGCAAAGGTTGAGCCATAGCAGCAAGCAACACATCGCTTTGCTCACTGTCTACCAGGTGTGGGTCTGTATATAATCCCTTTACTACGGTAACCAATTGCTCTGCCACCGCCTGCGGATCCGCCAACTCAAATAACGCACGCTGATCGGCAGGACTGAGTTCCTCGTAGAATAACCGGCGAGCCTGATCCTCAAAGCCGGAGAGGTTGAACAAACCGGCCAGGCTATCAAGACGTTTGTCAGCACTCGTCGCGCTGTTGAAACTATCGATGAACACTTGCGCTTCGGCTATTCGTTGCTGCTGCTGTAGGATGTAGAAACTAACGACCCCAACTAACCCCAGGATAAGTAATACCCACCCGGCTGCAATATAAGGAAACCATTTAGTGGGTCTATTTATCCCAATCCACTCCTGGTTGAAGACCAAACGGTAAATTTCATTACGGACCTTCAAAAAACCATCCTCTACCCGCACCAGACCAATACGCCTGAGCCAACTCTGATCGAGTGATTGTTCATCATAGGCTACTGTTTTCCCCTGGTACACCTGTCGATAAAGACCGAACAACCGGCCCCGCTGCGGGCTGGTGCTGATCCCATCTTTCACAAATTGTATATTGAATTCATTTTGGGCTGCTGCCGACCGAAATAATCTCTCTACCAATCCATCAACCCGTTCATTGTTCCAGTGTCTGTCCCACATCTTGACCACGGCCGAGCATAGTTTCTGGGTTAAGTAGGGATGACCATTGGTCCAGTAAAAAATACGGGTAAAGACAGCATCTCCGGGTTCTCCACAAGCGGCCAACAAGCTTTGTTGGAGGGCCTGGGCCTCTTCCCAGGTAAAATCATGCAACTCAATTTTTTTGACAACAGTGAACAGGGAATGTCCAAGGGGTTTTGCTAATTCAGTTGCGGAAACCACCCCCAGGAGGACAAAGGTCAGTCGAGTATAGAGGGCGTCGGTGGCCCGTGCCTCATGGATAGAACCAATTGCTGTAGCGAATCCGGCAAAAAAATCCGGATTTAAGGTGGTATCTACCCCATCAAGAAAGATAACTATTGGATCCTGAACTTCGGTCAGGACCACGTCGTGCAGAAAATTAACAAAGCGTTGCGCTCCAGCAAGGGAAGCCTGTTTTGTCCACCATAGGTCTGGATCTATCGAAAGTTTCAATTGCAACTTTAAACGTTTGATCAGCAACAGGTATAACTGTTCAACTTCAAAATCAGCGCCGATACTACTAACATCAATAGTGGCCGTTCTGATTCCCTGTTGCTGTAATCGCTTCTCGGTGCGCAGCATGAGGCTTGACTTGCCCATGTGATGAGGACTGACCACATAGCAGAATTGACCTGCCAGGACCGAATTAAATAATTCGTCATCTGCCGGGCGCTTCACATAGGTAGGAGAGTCGAGAGGCAATACGCCGCCGGTAACAAAAGGAGAGTTCTTTATGTCCATACCCAAACGCTTGTTCCTATAATCTATCTATATTTTACAGGACTTGCGTCATTTTGGGTAAAGACTTCCCTCATCATTTTCAAACCCGCTTGCCCTTATTTGCAGAAAACCCGCTTGGTAACCGGCCCACTTTCAAATACTAAGGAAGCAGAGTCGTTGCCACAACGACTGCTGACCTGCACCGTATACGTGCCGGGCGGGAAACTACCGCAAAATATAGTAGCATTATTAGGAACCACACAACTCACCCCCGTTCCCACTACGGTAAAGCTTACATTCCCACCCGTGTTATCGTTGAAAACAGACAGTTCCGTAGGACCCAGTTTGACGATCATAGGCAGAAAGACATACTTAAACTCCCCCACAAATGTCGTCGTTGTTGTAAAGTTGTTAGTGGTATTTAGGTCGCTGCCCCCACCCCCCGATACGCCGGCTGTACTGGAGATATAGCCACCCGCCGAATCGTCAACTTTGACCACCACCGCAATAGTAGCATTACCATTTCTAGTGATGTTGCCTAAGTTGCAAGTAACACTCCCCGGCGTACATGTCCCCTGGCTAGGTGTAGCCGACTGGAAGGTCACTCCTGCCGGTAAGGTTTGGGTCACTACCACCCCCACCGCATCGGAAGGGCCATTATTGACGACGGTAAGGTTGTAAGTCAACAAGTTGCCCGGTAATACCGGATCAGGAGCGCCGATGCTAGTGATGGAGAGGTCGGTTTGCCGGTTAACCGTAGTGGTTATGGTACTAGAGTTATCAGCCGGGAAGAGGTCAAGTTCGGCGCCAGTTATTACGGTAGCCGTATTGGTCAGTATTGTACCGGTAAATGAAGGTATAACAGTTACCGGAAGAGAAAATGGAACTTCACCACCGCTGGCAATAGGGTTTGCTACGGTACAGGTAACAACATTGCCAACATTTGTACAACCGGCCGCCGAAATAAACTGTACCGCTGTCGGCAATTGATCAACCACCTTCACCCCATTAGCGCTCGATGGGCCGTTATTGATGATGGTCAGGGTATAAGTGAGGTTACTGCCTGCTGCTACGGTACTGGAGGAGGCTGTTTTTGCGACCGACAAGTTGGCCCGCCGGTTGACTGTAGTAGTTAAAATCTTAGAGTTATTACTCTGGTTGGTGTCGGTTTCCACCCCAGTTACACTGACCGTATTGGTTATTAGACCTGCCGGAGTAGTTGGATTTACTTGGACCCGAATCGAAGCAGTCACAACGGCATTCTTAGCCAACGAACCCGGCAGATTACAGGTAACCACCCCGCCAGAGTGGTTGCAAGAAGAGGTAGCCGACTGAAAAGCTGCTTCATCCGGCAAATCGTCGGTTACAACTACCCCTGTTGCCGGCGACGGGCCAAGATTGGTGATGGTCAGCGTGTAGGTAAGATAATCACCGGCTGTCACCG
>CAZUNT010000059.1:12372-34815 GCA_964622215.1 uncultured Caldilineaceae bacterium | reverse complement strand
CTCCCTTAAAAATAGTAAACAGCCATCAGTGGTCAATGAACAGTTGTACTGATAACTGTTCACTAATCACTTTTTATCTGTGGATATTATGGCGAAAAAGGTGAGATGTCAAAATGAGACTTTGACAAACCCAAAAACAGTTTTATAGTAAGGGGATTCTCAAACCATACAACTGCCAGAAAGGGTACGACTCCTATGCTCGAAATCGGGTTGACGATACTGATTGGGTTAATCGGCGGTTTTGCCGTTGGAACCCAGGGACCTATTGCCGGGGCGATGAGCCAACGGGTGGGCGGCACAGCCAGTAGTTTGGTAGTGCATGTGAGCGGAGCGATTCTGTCCGGCTTGCTGCTGGCGGCGCGCGGCGGCGAAATGATCCAAAACTGGCGCACCCTACCCTGGTATATGTTGGGGTCGGGCGTTTTCGGGGTTGTGCTCTATCTAACCCTAAGCCATACCCTCCCCCGGTTAGGAGCCACCACGGCGGTGATGTTGATCATCGTCGGGCAGTTGTTGATGGGTCTGTTGATTGACCACTTCGGCTGGTTTGGGCTTTCTGTCCGGCCCATTGAGACAGTGCGAATAGTGGCCGCGATTTTACTTTTAGCCGGGGGATATTTAATGGTCAGGTAGAGTGAATTACAAATGTCACTGCAATAGATGATTAATGGCACTAGCAATTTTGCGTTTCTCTCAGCATAATTAAACTTACTATCCAAGTAAAGATGCTGCATTTAATAAGGTAGCAGAGTAGCAGGGGTGCAGAAGGGTACAAATTCCCTGCCTGCCGTCTATGGTCTACCGTTTACTTACGAAGGAGGAAAAGCCGATGAAGCATCTCATTCGCCAGCCTACTTATGATTTAAATGAACGCCCCTTTATGATTATCTGGGAGACAACCCACGCCTGCGATTTGGCCTGCCGCCACTGCCGGGCCGAGGCCATCCCCGAACATGACCCGCTGTCGTTGTCCTTTGACGAGGCCAAACGACTGTTGGAACAGGTGGAGAGTTTTGGCAGGCCGCGCCCTATCTTTATCTTTACCGGCGGTGACCCGTTCAAGCGAGCCGATTTATTCGAACTGCTCGAATATGGCAACCAGTTGGGGCTGGCTATGGCTGTTTCCCCATCCGGCACCCCGTTACTTAACGAGGCCAATTTGCGGCGAG
Organism: uncultured Caldilineaceae bacterium; assembly: GCA_964622215.1. GTDB lineage: Bacteria > Chloroflexota > Anaerolineae > 4572-78 > J111 > DSQQ01. Next base: position 33,646 of record CAZUNT010000059.1, on the reverse strand, counting down.
TGAAAGAACACGGGGCCAAAGCCATCTCCCTCAGTATTGACGGCTCCACCCCTGAACGCCACGACGATTTCCGCCGCGTACCCGGCTCTTTCGCCCTGACCACACGGGGCTGGCAAATCGCTCGTGAACTGGGTCTGAAGTTGCAGCTCAATACCACCGTCACCCGGTATAACCTGGACGACCTGCCCCAAATATTCCGGCTGGTTTTGGAATACGGGGCGATGACCTGGAGCCTTTTCTTCCTGGTTCCCACCGGCCGGGGTAAAGCTGAAGATGAGATTTCGCCCGCCGAATACGAGGCAGTCATGCATTTTCTGTATGACTGCTCCAAGTATATCAGCGCCAAAACAACCGAGGGACATCATTACAAGCGGGTGGTGTTGCAGCGCTCGATCCTGGACGAAAAAGGGTTGGCCGTGGCCGATTATTTCGACCTGCACCCGGTCTATTATCAACTGCGGGCCGAATTGGAAAAAATTGTCTCTGCTAAAGGACTTGAAGCCAAAGACACCATTCGCCGCACCCCGATGCACATCAATGCGGGTAACGGTTTTGTTTTTATCTCGCGTCGGGGTGAGGTTTTCCCCAGCGGCTTTATGCCGGTCAGCGCGGGCAATGTGCGCGAAAAATCGTTGGTAGAGATTTACCGGGATGCGCCGCTGTTCAAAGACTTGCGGGATGCAAGTAAATTTGAAGGCCGCTGCGGGTTGTGCGAGTTTGTGGGTGTGTGCGGCGGCTCGCGCTCACGGGCCTACGCCCTCACCGGCGACCCCCTGGCCGAGGAACCCTTCTGCACCTACGAGCCGGGCAGCTTTCCCTTCCAGGAGGAATTGGCCGCTCGCCTCAATGCGCCGGCTGAAGCGGCGATGTAATGCCCACGTTAGAAGAATTGTTGCAAAAATCTGCCGCTCGCCATCACCATCTCTTTTATAATTTACGTCTGATGTGAAATAGAACTTTGGATCACGAAACCATCGAAATAGCGCGAAAAACGCGAAAGCTCGGGCCAAAAACACGCGCCAGATGGGTCAACACGTCAAATAGGAGGCAAAAATTTCGCGTTTTTCGTTACTTTCGTCTTTTCGTGGTCCAAACGCTTTCATTCCACATCAAACGTAATTTATCAACTGGAGGCGTGATTTGTGTCACAACTGACCGTGACACCGGTCATAGCCAAGTGGACAAAGTAATGATCGAGGTCACAAGACCCAGGACAACTTTTATATTATAATGACCTTATGAAGAGGCTGAAACAAAAGCAAGCAGGTAGCAGCTATGAACAACCTCAAACGCTGGGGCGCTCAATTAATGAAGCGACGGCAGATTTGGGCGGCGGTGTTGATTGTGCTTGGTCTGATCATAACCGGGCATTTTGGCCTGCGGGCCATAGCATCATTCCGCCAACTCCAATTTATTCACGAACAGGGGCTTGATCGCGGGACCGCCAGCGTTGAGGCCGTCAGCCCCTGGATGACGATACGCTTCATTGCGGTGGCCTACGCCGTGCCGGAAGAGTACCTCTATAGCCAGCTCAATATTCCGTTTGAGCGGCGCAACGCCGACCGGCCGCTGGGCCGGTTAAACAACGATTACCGGCTCGGTCAGTCCCCCAACGGCAGAGACCCGGCCATCGTTGACCAGGTTAAGGCCGCGATTCTAGCCTACCGGGCGAATCCGGTGGTGACCGGTCTGCGCGATGTGCGCCCCTGGATGAGCATCCGTTATATTGCCAACAGTACCGGCGTGCCTGAGACTTATATCTTCGAGCAAATCGGCGCGCCCAAAGATGGCAACGAGAGCAAACCACTGGATATTTTGAGCGGCGAACTCCATTACCGGGGTGGGCCGCATGCCCTGGCCCATGACATCCAGCGAGTGCTGGCCGAATATGAGGCGGAGTGATGAACTTTTCCGATCTGAACAATGAGCTGCTGACTTATATCGTCACCTACGGCGCTTTCGCGGTCGGCGCGGTGGTGTTATTGGGGGCGGTGGGTCTTCCCCTGCCCAGCACCCTCTTTGTGCTGGCTAGTGGGGCTTTTATCCAGCAGGGGGTCCTGGATCTGTCCTCAACTGTGGCTGTGGCCCTGGTCGCGGCCGTACTGGGCGATACGCTCAGCTACAGCCTGGGCCGTTTGCTGCGCCGCCCACTCCTCTCGCGCTATGGCCAGTCGGCGGCCTGGCGTAATGCCGAGGTGTATTTCAACCGGCGCGGAGCGATAGCCATCTATTTGACCCGGTGGTTATTGACCCCAATCGCCGTGCCGATCAACTTAGTCGCCGGCAGCAGCCGTTATAGGCTTGGCTATTTTGTTGCGTTGGCGGCAGCGGGCGAGTTAACCTGGTTGGTGGGATATGGCACGCTGGGTTATATGTTTGGCAGCCAGTGGGAGGCGATGAGCGATTTTATTAGCGATTTTAGCGGCCTGCTGGTTGGCCTCGTCATTATTGGGGTGGGTATCTATTGGTTCATGCGGCGACCGCGTGTCCTCGATGTCCAAACGAATTACAGTTCAGTTCACTTTCAAGATGAGGCAAAATTAAAGACTGACCCGCCAGCAGTTTAACCACGTTACTGCGGGCTGAGGTAAAATAAAGACCTGTCAGGTTTTCTTTAAACCTGACAGGTCTACTTTTTACTTTTTGTTACGCTACATACGTGCTCGCCGTTACCGCACCGCCGGTGCCGGTCCAGTTGGTATGGAAGAACTGACCGCGTGGCTTATCAACCCGCTCGTAGGTGTGCGCGCCAAAGTAGTCGCGCTGGGCCTGGAGCAAATTAGCCGGCAGGCGGTCACGGCGGTAGCCGTCGAAGAAGGCCAGGGCGCTGGACATGGCCGGCACGGGAATCCCCAACTCGACCGCTTGGGCCACTACTCGCCGCCAGGAGGCTTGCGCCGCCTCAACCTGCTCTTTGAAATACGGATTGAGCAGAAGGTTGGTCAGGTCCGGATTCTGGTCAAAGGCTTCCTTGATTTTGCCCAGGAAGACCGAACGAATAATACAGCCGCCCCGCCACATCAAGGCGATGCCGCCGTAGTTCAGATTCCAGTTGTACTCACCGGCCGCCGCCCGCATCAGCATGTAGCCCTGGGTGTAAGAAATAATTTTCGAGGCGTAGAGGGCCTCGCGCAGGTCGTCGATAAAGGCGGCTTTATCGCCATCAAATTGGGCTGTGGGGCCGGACAGGGCTTTCGACGCGGTCACGCGCTCCTCTTTAAGGGCCGATAGGGAGCGAGCCATCACGGCCTCGCTAATGAGGGTCAAGGGGATGCCCATATCCAGTGAGGAGATCACCGTCCACTTGCCGGTGCCTTTTTGGCCGGCGGCGTCGAGGATTTTTTCGACAATTGGTTGGCCGGCCTCGTCCTTAAAGGCCAGGATGTCGCGGGTAATCTCGACGAGGTACGAGTCCAGCTTGCCCTTGTTCCACTCGGCAAAAACCTGGTGCATGTCGTCGGTGTTCATGCCCAGGACTTCTTTCATCAACTGGTACGATTCACAGATAAGCTGCATGTCGCCGTATTCGATGCCGTTATGGACCATTTTGACAAAGTGGCCGGCGCCGTTTTCGCCCACCCAGTCACAGCAGGGCGAGCCATCCTCTACTTTGGCCGCCACAGCCTGGAAAATCGGCTTGACGTGCGGCCAGGCGGCCGGGGAACCGCCGGGCATAATGGACGGGCCGTGCCGTGCCCCCTCTTCACCGCCGGATACGCCCGTGCCGATATAGAGCAGTCCTTTTGACTCGACATATTGGGTCCGGCGCATGCTGTCGTTGTAGTTGGAGTTGCCGCCGTCAATGATGATATCCCCCGGTTCAAGGTGGGGCAGCAGTTGCTCGATAAATTCATCCACGGCTTGCCCAGCCTTGACCAGCAGCATCACCCGCCGAGGTTTTTTGAGCAGGCTAACCAGCTCCTTAATGGAGTGCGCGCCAATCACTTTGGTGCCTTTGGCGTTGCCGTTGATAAATTCATCCACCTTGGACACGGTGCGGTTAAACACCGCTACTGTAAAAGCGTGGTCATCCATGTTCAATACCAGGTTTTGGCCCATTACAGCCAGGCCAATCAGGCCAATGTCTGCTTTGCTCATGATATATTTCCTTTCTTAATAAGCAGTAGGGAGTAGGGAGTAGGAAGTAGGGGCAAGACAGTTTCCTTACTCCCTATTTCGCACTTCACATCTGCTTGATTTTTATGTAGTGCACACGTGTGCGTAGAGTGTTTAGATCATAACATAACTTTTTTCTCTTGTCAATTACCGGCTTACGAAGGATATGAAACAGGTAATTAGCCTACTTCTGCCCTACGCCTAAGCAATATTGCTTAGTTGCCTATTGACTAACTAGGCTAAATAGCGTATACTTTGCATAATGACTATAGGGCAAGGAGGGATAGAATGTTTAGGAAGCATGTAGCCATTCTGACCGTGCTCTTCCTGTTAGGAGTTGTCAGCCTGGTCTTTGGCAGCCAGGCCCTGGCCGATTTGAGCGATTTTGACCCAGCCGCGGATGCTTTCGAGACAAAGCTGATCCTCGTTCCAGACGCGGTTATTCCGGCCAATCAAGAAGTCGAATTGATTGCCGCCCGGCCGGTGATCGCCCGGCGGCTGGACAAGCTGGATTTGGACGGGCCTTATAACCTGGCCATCCGTAATGGTCAACTGGTGGTTACTTTGCCCAAGGATAAAAATACCCCCTACGTAGCGGCAGTGATTACCAGTGTGGGGGAAATTGTATTCGTCGATGGCGGCACACAGGATCCACCCCTGGATCAGAAAATTCAGGTGGGCAGCCGATCTCATCAAATTCTCTTTACCAGCCGCGAAGTGACCGAAATTGTGCTCCCGGACTCGACCGATGGGCAAATTTTTTACCGCTTAACGCTGACCCCAGCCGCGGCTGGCCGCCTGGAAAATTTTGTTGAAAACCATGCCCAGTCTTTCATCTGTATGGTGCTGGATGAGCAGGTTCTCAATTGCTCCACCATGTACCATCAAAATGGCTCTACCCTCGAAATCCTGCCCGAATTTAGCAGTAATACAGCCATCAGTATGACTGACCTGGCCGTTTTTTTGTATAGCGGCCCGCTCTCCACACGCTTAAAAGTAGTGTCGGATTAGCTAATCGCCACTTACTTCATTGAAACAAGTTAAGATTGGGAGTCCAAAGAACACTTTGGACTCCTTTTTGTTATGTGTGCTCACGGGCGTATCGGTGTGGGGCGTATCTCCACCAGGCGATAATTGACGAGAGAAAATAATCGGAATAGAATTCTGGCACCGGAGGTGCCAAACTTGTGGAATCTCGTCAGTTTTTAACGCGCTTTGCCTGGTTATCTATTGCTACCGCCTTAGTTACGATTGGGCTAAAATTGGCCGCTTACCTGCTGACCGGCTCAGTTGGCCTGCTTTCCGATGCTCTGGAGTCGGCAGTCAACCTGGTGGCGGCTATCATTGCCCTGGGAATGTTGACGATTTCAGCCCGGCCGGCGGATGAGGAGCATACCTACGGCCATACCAAGGCGGAATTTTTTGCCAGCGGCGCTGAAGGCGGTTTGATTCTGGTAGCCGCCGTCAGTATTATCGTGACCGCCGGTCAGCGTTTGATTAATCCGCAGCCATTGGAAGAGGTTGGCCTGGGATTAACCGTCTCTCTGGTTGCTTCGTTGATAAACTTAGTTACGGCCCAAATTTTACTACGGGCGGGCCGGCGCTACAACTCAATTACCCTAAAGGCGGATGCCAGCCATCTTATGACAGACGTTTGGACCTCCGGAGGTGTGCTGGCCGGCATAGGGGCGGTGGCGCTGACCGGCTGGGAACGCCTGGACCCAATTATTGCCCTGGCCGTGGCCGCCAATATTATCTGGGCGGGCGTTGGTTTGGTAAAAAGTTCCGTCTCAGGCTTGATGGATACCGCTTTACCCGACGAAGATCAGCAGCTTATTCAGCAAATTTTGGAGCCGTATCGCCAGCAGGGTATCCAATTTCACGCCCTGCGGACTCGCAGTGCAGCGGCTCGCCGTTTTATATCGGTGCATGTGCTCGTACCCGGTGAGTGGACGGTGCAGCAGGGGCATAATCTGGTGGAACGCCTTGAAACCGATATTTGCAGCCGGTTTGAACCGGTAACCGTATTTACCCATCTTGAACCACTTGAGGATTCAGTTTCCTGGCAGGATACCAGCCTGGATCGGCCAAAGTTGTGAATTGTAGATAGTCAATTATTGGACCTGCTCATAGCATGGTGGCCACATTTGGGAGATAATTCCGCCCCATAATCTTATTTGACAAAACCAGCCGGGTTGTGATATTCTTCACAGCGAGAAGATCGAACCTATTCACTTCTGCTTATGCTGTTGATTGCCACAGCATCATCGGCAGCATACTTCACCCCGGGCCCTCATTCCTATTATTTAGCCGCCTATACAACTGAATAATTCAAGATTTTTCCCGTAGATCGTTCCAACTTGTCTTTACGACTTGTCCAGATGGTATTACCTGTTAATCTTTTTTCGACCAACTTACCGGCCAACTCCATTTGAAACGCCAACAGCTATCTTCTTCCTCAGGAAGAGGGGATAGCCGGTGGCGTTTTTTTGGTTTCCGGCCGAACCCAGACTGGACCAGGGAGGGTTGAGGATGTCACTGTTAGATCGGTTGATCAGATTAGTCATTATTGGGTCCCTTTTACTGACCTCGCTGCCGCCGGCGGCGTTGGCCGGCCCGGCCCGGCAGCCGCAGGCGCAAACCGAGGAGCCAACGGTTCCGCCGACCGAGTCGCCCACGGCCGAACCGACCGAACCACCGGCGTCAACCGACACGTCCACCTTGCCGGCCGAAACCACCTCACCTGTGGACACTCCTCCGGCCACTACAACAGCCACCCAAGAAGTGACCGTCTCTGCCACCCAAGAGGCGACCGGGACGCCTACCCCATCCGCATCAAGCTAATAAAGCAGGCAACTCAAGTTCTTGCTTGACCTCAAGATTTAAAACGAAAAGAGAGGAAGCCAACGCCAGCGCACCCGATACAAGAGGGCCACTTGTTCAATGGAGAGCATAGGTTCGGGCACATTGGTTACAAACAGGAGCCAGTCCAACAGTGCCAGGTATTCGGCGGAAGGGGTACGTCCTTTGCGCCGGGCGTTCTCTTTGGCCCGTTGGCGGCGGCGGTCAGCGACCTCCTGGGGTAAGGGGATAGCGATCAACCGGGCGGGTAATTTGTGGTCAACGCCCACCAGCACCTTCCTTTCAAACGGTTGGCGGGGCTGCTGTTAGAGCCGGTCAGCTAGTTGGAGCGGCTGACCCGCTGGGGTAAATAGAGCCGTGCCAAACAAGAACCGGCTCAAGTAGTAGGCTCGCCTGGTTTTAGCGATGGTCTCCAAATTATTCAGGCTGAAGTAGCCCAGGTCGCTCAGGTTCAGCGACCCGGGTTGCACCCAGTCCAGGTGATCCTTAAATTTCTGGTCAGGTTCATTCCCAGGGCGAAGTACGATTTGTTCCAGGTTGCCGTACAAAAACTCAAAGTTCAACTGCACTTTCAGACTGGCTGACGGCCCATCCCCGCCACAGCCTGGATATTCGGTCACCATCGTCTGCGGTAGGCTCAGACTGGTGCTATCCACCAGATTGACCGCGCTGAACTGCTGCAAGATGGGCAGGGGCAAGGACAGGGTGCTCTTGAAGTGAACCATTGCCTGGCTCAACATCGCTTTGCAGAATTCAACCGTCCTCGGATTAATCCGCTGGTCAAAGCCTTGGGCGCTGATCTCAACCCCTAAATCAGCGCAATAGCCCGCCAGGTCGTCCAGATTAGCCTCCGGATCATCGATAAACCCAAACACCGAGGCTTGCAAGAAGATGAACCCATTCAAGGCGGAGGCTCGTTGGACAAATTGAGTCGCCCGGGCCGTGGTTTCGACATTTTTTGTTAAAGAACTTTTGCAGCGTTGCGCCAATGGTTTCTAACTGAGGGGACATCACCTTATTCTCCTTGGGTTGAGTTTTGCCCCTATCACACCACAACTCTGCAATTATGTAAAATTAGCTCAACCTTCTCACTGACTTACCCTAATTATTAGCTTGATGCGGATGGATAACCCCACGGCCGCCACCAGGCTCTGAAAGCCCAGTCGATCCATGGTGGTGATGGCCGACTTACCCAGATCATCGTCGATGATGACAATTCGCTCGGCGGTCCAGCCCAGACGTTGGGCTTGTTGGCTAAGTTGATACTGCAAGTCCTGGCTCTCCAGGTGCTGTTCCACTTGATGCGGGCTGGATTGCCGAATGTAAACATAGGCCAGCCGCTCCAGGTGGGGCGGCTGGATTTTGGGGTGGTTAGTCATGGGTTCCCACCTCCTGGCTTTGGTTTTGGCCAGGTAGCCGCTTGAGAACCAGGGTCGCCAGCAGCATCACCAATTCCCGTTGTCGTTCCGGGGATAGTTGCTCCCACCGGGGCAAGGGGTCTGACCGGATCAGCAGCGGTCGGACTGCCGCTGACCGGCTGGTCAAGTTCGACCGGTTGGACATGAGCCGCTCCTTTCTCTGCTAGGTTGGTGTTTAGATGATGCACCATTCTAGCCAGCTTCAGCAGCATGGACACGTTAACCCGGAGGAGGGGTGGCTCAGGTGTGGCTTCGTCCAACTGGGTCGTTGATGGGTCTACGGGGACTGCCCAGGACAGGGGAAGGCTGATCCGACCCCGATCAGCCCCTTCGATGATCCATTGTCGCTCGACAAAAGCGGGGTGTCCGGCTTGGCGAACCGCCCGGACAACTTGGCCCACCAGGGGATGGTGGGGGTGGATCACGCGAACATATCGCAGATCCCGATCTTCTTTAGGGGTATTGTGTTGTGTACGCCCCGCACCTTAACATCAACAGGAACATGGCCATGTCGCGCTTGTCTTCGATGACCGCAAAGTATTGGTGGAGTATTTCGGGCTGGACGGGCCGGGGCAAGCGCTGCGGCTCCTTCAAACCGTGCCGGTGTGGCAACACCGGGCAGATCAAGGTCGGGTCATCATCCGACAGAAACGTGTACAACGACAAGATGGCCGCCAGACGGCGATTGATGGTGGTGGCCGGTTTGAAGCCGCGCTCGGCTTGCTGGAGCACAAACCGGTCCACATCGTGGAAGGTGACAGCGCCGGGCGGGTGATCGCCGACCACCGCCACAAACTGGCTGAGGTCGGAGCGGTAATCCCGCCAGGTGCGGGCCTGGGGGTTGCGTCGGTGCAACCAATTGACGAAAGCATCGATCTCTTTTAACATGAAACACCTCCTGTGAGTAAAAAAATGGGTTTGACTGACATCTCCCATTTTACTCCCAGGAGGTATTCATGCTACCTACTCCCAGGCCGCACAATGGGCCTGGTTAAGATAAGTGATCTTATGAACCAACTGAGTCAACAGTTTATTAATGCTCCCTTGGCCGAAGAGGTTTTGAAGCCTATTCTGTACGCCGATATTTTTGATTATTCCCTGAAAGTTGAAGGCATGCCCGAATAAAATTTAAGGAGAGGGTATACGCGATGCTGCATCCCCCGCCCTCACTGGGCCTGGCCCATAATTTATTTTAGAAAAGCCCTCTATCCAAAGCCATTATCAAAAACAGTAAAGCCAGGTAGAGTTGAGAAAATTTATAGAGTTTTTTGCTGGTACTTTTACTGTAATCTCGCCACAATCTCCAAGCCAGGTAGAGAAAGGGGATACCGAGAGCCATTGCCCCCAGGATATAGAACCAACCCATCATGTGGGCGGCAAAAGGCAGCAAGGTGAGGGTAATCAAAAGAATTGAGTAGAGTAAAATTTGATAGGTAGTTTCTTGGTCGCCCACTACAACCGGCAACATAGGCACGCGGGCATGAGCATAATCCTTTTTGACCAATAGCGCCAGCGCCCAGGTATGGGGCGGCGTCCAAAAAAAGATGATGGCGAAGAGATACAGCGCACCCAGGTCGAGCGTGTTAGTCACAGCCGTCCACCCGACCAGCGGCGGAATAGCCCCGGCTGCCCCACCAATAACAATATTGTGGATCGTCGCTCGCTTTAGGTAGAGCGTGTAGAAGAAAACGTAATAGAGGATACCCAGCGTGCTAAGGGCGGCGCTCAGGGTATTGACGAAGAGGGCATAAACTAGAAAAGACAAAGTGCTTAAGGCCAGGCCAAAAAACAAAGTTTCTTGCGGGGTGACCAACCCGGTGACGGTAGGCCGGCGCGAAGTGCGCGACATGAGATGGTCAATATCACTATCCACGTAGCTGTTAAGCACACTGGCCCCGCCGGCCGCCAAGGCCCCTCCAAACAAGGTGTAAAACAGGAGCGAAATGGACGGCATCCCCTGGGCAGCGATGAACATGGCCCCGGCTGTGGTAATCAATAACAGGATCAAAATCCAGGGTTTGGTCAGCTTAAAGTAGACGGTGGCCTTTTGCGAGGCGCTCAGCGGACTGCTCTCAACCGATTCTGGCTCTTCAGGCAGCGACCTGGCGGTTAAGTAAAAAATAGCAGCCAGGACCACTAAACAACCCCAGATTATCAGGGCCAGGGTCAGGTGAATTGCACTCATTAAGCCGGGCAGGCGCAACACCACGTTGAGGCCCCCCAATCCTACTTGGACTAAGAACAAAAACCCCAGGGCCTTTGACCATTTAACCAAAGTGGTTTGTTGAGCATAACGCCGGCGGGTTTGTAAGACAATCGCCGCGACGGCCATACCTACAGCCACCACGCTGAAGCGATGAATAAGCTGGATGGCGACCTTGAGGGAGAAATTCTCGGGGAAGATTTCGCCCTGGCACAGCGGCCAATCGGTGCAGGCCAGGCCGGCCCCGGCGCTGGTGACCACAACGCCGGTCAGGAGCAGCAGGAGGATAGCTCCGCCGGTAGAAACCAACCAGCGGAAGTAGAATTGTTGATTTTGTCCAGTAGGGCCGGCCGGGTTCTGCCAGGAACTTGCCGGAAAGTGAGCTGTTGTGGTGATAATAAGGCTAAGACCCAGAGCACCTGCCGTTGCCAGTAGATAGGCCATAACCGCCAGGGGGTGATGATCAAACCAGGCTAGGCCGGCCGCCCCAAGCGCCTGCAGACAAGCCGCGGCGACTCCCATAAGGGCCAGCCCAAACAATGGCGATAACCCTCCAAAGAGATTTTTGCCGAACTTGGGAAAGAATCGCCTAATCCCCAAAGCCCGCTCCAAAATGTCTTTTGGGGAGCCATAATGTTGCCAGGCCGCCATAGCGATAGTTAAGGTCAGTAAAATATAGATGATGGTCAGGCCGAGATAAGCCAGTTCAATCCAGGTGATGGCCTGAGAAAAACGAAGCCCATAACACAAGGGCCAATCTGAGCAACCCAACCCTGGATGAGCCGCTCGCACGGCGGCGCCGGCGAAAGTTAAGAGCAGGGCATAGCCGCTGGCAACAATCGTCAGTTGTCTAAAACCTGGATCAGTTAGAGAAGTGCGGTTCACTGGTAATTCCTCCAAATTATTGAATGGTTTGGAATGTCAATACCAGGAGGGTGACTAAAATACCCATCGGGATGATGGTCCAAATGAGTTCTAAAGTCGTATTACCCTGAGAACTCTGCTCCGGTTCGGGGTCAATGGGGGAACGTCGCCGGAAACGCACTAAAGAATAGATCAACAGGCTACAGACAATCATAAAGACGATGGTAGCCATGACCAGCGTGATGGCAGGTATGACTGAATACATCAAATACTTATCCCTGTGAAAAAAATTTTATTAATTTATCGGTGCGCGAGAGCGCTTTGTGATTGCAGCTTCGGATTGAGGAAAAATGATGAACAAATTCCCCTGGAATGTTATTCTATATCGGTGAATACGGTTCGTCAAACAAGTTGCCGAAGTAGTTACGCGCACGCTAAAATTTCCTCAGGCGGCGCTCGCCGACGGCGCGGTGAGGCGAAGAGGTATCGCAATTAGGAGTGCAAAAGTACACTTTTGCACTCCTAAATTGAAAACAACTTTATCCTATCTCTCCAGCCCCCGCCGAGGCCTGGCAAATATAAACCGTTGCTTCCAGCCCTGACATGGCCGGGTACTTCTCCGCAATCGCCGCCTCGACCGCCGCAGCCATGTCCTGCGGGGCCAGGGCCACCACACAGCCGCCAAACCCGCCGCCGGTCATCCGCACCCCGCCCTTGTCGCCAATGACCTCGCCGATAATCCCTACCAGCGCGTCAATGGGCGGCACGGTAATTTCAAAATCATCTCGCATCGACAGGTGCGACTCGGCCATCAATCGGCCCATCCATTTTAAATCGCCCTGGGCCAGGGCAGCGGCGGCGGCTTCGGTGCGAACATTTTCGGTGATGACGTGCCGGGCGCGTTTGGCCACGGTTTCATCTAATTCATCGGCGTGCAGAGCAAAGACATCGGGGAAGACATCCCGCAGCGCCGGTACGCCGAAATGGGCAGCCGCCTCTTCGCACTCCCTCCGCCGGGTGTTGTACTCACTATCTACCAGGCCCCGTTTGACGTTGCTGTTGGCGATAATCACCGCCACACCCGCCGGGATGGGCACGGCCCGGTAGTCAAGGCTGCGGCAGTCAATCAACAAGGCGTGCTCTTTTTGCCCCAGCGTCGCAATGAATTGATCCATGATCCCGCAGCGCATGCCCACAAAATCGTTCTCGGCCTGCTGCCCGTTCAGAGCGAGGACTTTGCCGTCCACTTCCAGGTTGCTTAACCGGGTCAGGGCCAGACCGGCTGCCACTTCCAACGAAGCAGAGGAACTCAGCCCCGCGGCCTGGGGTACATCCCCGGCGATGACCAGATTGGCCCCCCGTAACTTGTAACCTCGCTCCAACAAGGCCCAGGCTACCCCGCGCACGTAGTTGCTCCAGGAGGCAGTTTCGTCGCGGTTAATCGGATCATCCAGATTGAAGCGGCTGGTTTGTTCCCCAAAATCGGCGGCCACGACGCTGACTTGTAGATCATCGCGGGGCGCGGCGGCGATAACGGTGTGATAGTTGATGGCGCAGGGCAGCACAAAGCCATCGTTGTAGTCGGTGTGCTCGCCGATCAGGTTGACCCGTCCCGGCGCGCGGAAGAAGTGGGTTGGTGTTACGCCGAAGTGCTTTTGGAAGAGGTGTGTGGTTGTTTCTTTGAGAGTCACGCTTTTTCCTTGCTCTGAAATATCTGTATTGCCTGATCTCCGGTCCCCCATCATTCCTACAAATTCATATCTGTTACCGCGCCCAGGCTGCTGCTGGTGACCAACTTGGCATACTTGGCCAGCACGCCGTAATCATAACGCGGCTGGGGCGGCTGCCATTTCGCCCTCCGTTGGGCCAGTTCTTTATCCGAAATATTTAATTGCAGCAGGCGCTGATCGGCGTCAATGGTGATGGAGTCGCCCTCCTGCACCAGGGCAATCGTACCGCCGACATAGGCTTCCGGGGCGACGTGACCGACCACCAGGCCGTGTGAGCCGCCGGAGAAGCGGCCATCGGTAATCAGCCCTACCTTGCCGCCCAGGCCGGCCCCAATAATGGCCGAAGTCGGCGACAGCATCTCGCGCATACCGGGGCCGCCTTTCGGTCCCTCGTAGCGAATAACCACCACATCGCCCTCTTTGATCTGGCCGGCCAAAATGGCCTCCAGGCATCTTTCTTCTGACTCAAAGATGCGGGCCGGGCCGGTGATGTGATGGCTCTTGATGCCGGTAATTTTAGCCACTGCCCCCTCGGTGGCCAGGTTGCCGCGCAGCACGACCAGGTGTCCTTGCGGGTAGAGGGGTTTGTCGAAGGGATAGATCACCGACTGGTTGGGATCGGGTGTATCGGGGATGCCGCGCAGCACGTCTTCAATGGTCTGCCCGGAAATGGTCAGGGCGTCGCCGTGCAGGATGCCATGGGCCAGCAAAATTTTCATTACCTGCGGCACACCGCCGGCAGCGTGGAGATGCACTGTCAGATAGCGGCCCGACGGCTTTAGATCGCACAGTACCGGCACGCGCTGGCGGATGGTTTCAAAATCGTCAATGGTTAGCGGGACTTTGGCGGCGTGGGCAATGGCCAACAGATGCAACACGGCGTTGGTTGAGCCGCCCAGGGCATTGACTACGGCGATGGCATTTTCAAAGGCTTTGCGGGTGAGGATGTGGCGCGGCAGCCGCTGTTGTTTGATAGCGTCGAGCAGCACTTTAGCCGACTCAGCGGTGCTGTCTTCTTTTTCCTCATCTTCGGCGGCCATGGTGGACGAATGGATCAGGCTCATACCCATGGCCTCAAAGGCTGACGACATGGTGTTGGCCGTGTACATTCCGCCGCAGGAACCCGCTCCCGGAATGGCGTTGCGCTCGATTTCCAACAGGGTTTCGCTATCAATCTTGGCCGCGCTGTACTGACCGACCGCCTCAAAAACGCTGACAATATCCAGGTCGCGGCCATCGTATTGGCCGGGCTTGATGGTGCCGCCGTAGACAAAAATACCCGGAATGTTCATACGGGCCATGGCGATCATTGCCCCCGGCATATTTTTGTCACACCCGCCGACGGCCAGCACACCGTCCATCGTCTGTGCCTGCACCGCCGTTTCGATAGAGTCGGCGATGACCTCCCGCGACACCAGCGAATATTTCATGCCTTCGGTGCCCATCGAAATGCCGTCACTGACGGTAATGGTGCCAAATATCTGCGGCATGGCCCCGGCTTCTTTTAGCGCCGCCTCAGCCCGTTTGGCCAAAATGCCCAGGCCCAGGTTGCAGGGGGTGATGGTACTATAGCTGTTCGCTACCCCGACGATTGGTTTATCAAAGTCGTCATCGCCAAAGCCCACCGCCCGGAGCATCGAGCGATTGGGGCTGCGCTGCACGCCTGCGGTAATAAGTTTGCTGCGTAAACTTTCCGGCATTGGAAACCTCCTTAAATGAGCTACGGTTGATTCTCTCTATTCTCTTAAATCGTGCAAATAAGGGGGCGTGGACTTTCAAATTCTCACTTGGCGAATTGGGCAAGTTAGGTTATTACTATTGAGCCTGAGTTCGGGATAAGCTGTCAACGAATTGCTTCGCAAAACGAATAAACGAATGACTAAATCGTCTTATATTCGTTTATTCGTTGCATATTCGTTGACAAATAGGTGTAGTAATGAGGTCTACTGGTTCGGCTTTTCGTAACCCAGCCAAAATAGCTCATTCTCTTTTTGCCGCCACTTGGGCCGGACCTTGACCCATAACTCCAAGAATACCTTAGTCCCCACTAATTCTTCAATCTGCGGGCGGGCCAGTTGGCCGATCTTTTTGAGGGTTTTGCCCTTTTCGCCGATGACAATCTTCTTCTGTGAGTCACGCTCGATAATCAGGTCGGCGTTGACATAGGTCATAGTTTGGCTGCGTTCCTTAAATTCGTTGACTCGCACGGCCAGGGCATGAGGCACTTCTTGGTGCAGCACCTCCAGAGCCGCCTCGCGAACCAGTTCGGCGGCCATAAAACGAAGCTGCTGGTCGGTGACTTGGTCTTCGGCATAATAGCGCGGCCCCGGCGGCAGGTGGTCAATGATCCAGCGCAGCAACTCGGTTTGGTTGTCGCCCTGCCTGGCCGAGACGGCCAGCCAAGTAGTGGCGGGATAGAGATCAAGGAAGGGCTGTTCCGCCCCTATCAAATTTTCAGGTGTTAGCAGATCGATCTTATTCAGGACCAGCAAGACCGGCGGTATGCCCTCAGACCTCAAAGGTTTTGAAAACCTTTGAGGTTTTTGCAAAGCCTCCGCTACCAGCCGGTCTTCCTCGGTGGGCGGCTCGGCGGCGTCAACCAACCAGATGATCACATCGGCGTCAGGAATGGCTTCGAGGGCAGTTTCGACCAGGTACTCACCCAGCTTATGATGAGGCCGGTGGATGCCCGGCGTGTCGACAAAGATGATTTGAGCGGG
This sequence comes from uncultured Caldilineaceae bacterium, assembly GCA_964622215.1. Classification (GTDB taxonomy): domain Bacteria; phylum Chloroflexota; class Anaerolineae; order 4572-78; family J111; genus DSQQ01. The sequence goes on along the minus strand of CAZUNT010000059.1, from coordinate 17,733 downwards.
GGGCAGTTGGGCGGCCAGTTCCGGCTCGATTTCAGGGGAAATAGTCAAAATGCCCAGCAGTTGGTTGCGTGTAGTCTGTGGTTTGGCGCTAACAATGGCAATTTTCTGGCCCAACAGGCGATTGAGCAGGGTTGACTTGCCTACGTTGGGCCGCCCCACTACGGCGACAAAGCCGGAGCGATGGTCAGGGGGGAGTGAGTCGTCCGGTGAAAGCTCTTCCGCCTCGTCGTCTTCAATTTCGTCAGGCCATTCAAATGCAGCGGACATTTGATACCTTACGGCGTCAGCGAGAACGGATTAAAATTCGTCCCGCGGTCATAAAAATCTTCCTGCTCGGCCCGTTTCAAAAAGCCGACAATGGCGTAAGTTACCGGGGTGAACAGGATTTCGACGGCTACTTTAAAAATATAGTTGGCGGTGATAAGGCTCAGGGCAATTTCTGGCGGGAAAACGTCAAACGCGATGGCGATGGTAACAAAAATAACCGTATCAAAACCTTCACCGGTCAGAGTACTACCGATGGTGCGCAGCCACAGCCAGCGCCCGGCGGTAGCTACTTTCATTTTGGCCAGGATAAAACTATTGGAAAACTCGCCGGCCAGGTAAGCTGTCAGGCTGGCGATGACGATGCCGCCGGAGGCGACGCCGCCCAGAATAGCATCGTAAGCCGTCTGGCCGGCGTAACTTTGCCAGGTAACTTCACCGGGCATCCGGCCCACCCACCAGAAAGTCAAGGACATCAGCCCCGCCGAGGCAAACCCGGCCCAGATGACCCGTCGGGATTGACGGTAGCCGTAAACTTCGGTCAGGATGTCGCCAAAAATATAGCTAATAGGAAACAACAGGGTTCCGGCGTCAAAAACCAGGGGCAAGCCAAAAATATTGACACCCCAATCAACAATTTTGGCGGCAGAGGCAATATTACTAATCAGGAGGACGGCGACAAAAAGGGCGGTGATGAAGTCATAAAATTTATAGGCTCGGCTCATAACGTCTCTGCTTCAGACCTCACGGAAGCGTTTTTCCAGGTCTTCCAGCATCATCGCTGCTTCGACGAGTTTATCCAAGGGGTTTTCTTCACCGCGGAAGTAACGGTAGTCGCAGGGCATAATATCCAGGGTGCTGACCAGATCGGCGTGGTTGGTGCGGATGGCAGATTCGAAGGTGTTGTACCACTCGATGAGATGTTCTATTTTGGCCTCTTGAAAGTTAACCTTGCGCACGGTGTAATCCAGGGCCGCCGCCCAGGCTTCGGGGCGGCTCATGTCCAGGTAGCGTCGGCCAACGGTGACTCGATATTCAACCCACATCTGGATGGCGGCCCCCACAATTTCCAGGCGTCTCCCCTGCTTGGGCATAACCGTTGTCAACAGGGTTTCGATGGGGTCCAGGGCATTGCTGAAAAGCGCCTCAAAGCGGGCAGCCAGTGATTTGTCCTTTTCGATGCGGATAAACTGGGCCAAAGCTTGCAGCATCAGGTCGTAGTCGCCCATCCGTACCTGGGCGCGGGCCAAGTTAAGGTGATAATCCGGTTCGGTTTCATCCAGCCGTACGGCTTCCTGAAAGAGGGTGATGGCGCTCTCCATCTCCCAGCGTTCGTAGTGTTCCAAGCCGGTGCGATTGAGCGATTGGGCGCGTAACTTATCGGTGGTAGAGATTGGTCGAGTTATTGGGGTAACTTTTCCCATCGGTCTGCCTGTGTTGATCTTTAATTTATTTGAAGGCTATAAGCCGGCCGGGCCAGGAGCGGTTAGGGCTTCATTAGCGTCAACGAGCTTAGCCGGAGTGGTCAATTGCTCCTCGGCCAGCAGCTTTTTGAGCGCGGCAATCGAGACTTCAAGCATAGTCAAATCCGGTTCGCGGGTTGTTAGCCCTTGTAGGGCCAGGCCGGGCGCAATTAATATTTTCATAATTGGGTTTTTTTGGTGGGCGGCGCTGAAACGAAGAAACTCGTAAGCAATTCCGGCAACCACCGGGATCAACACAATACGCGAAACAATTTTGATCCATAGCGCCGGGTCGCCCGCCAGAGCAAACACAAAAATCGAAATGATCATCACGATCAGCAAAAAAGCGGTGCCGCAGCGGGGATGGACAATGCTGCACCGGGCTACTTTTTCGGGCACAAGTTCGACGCCTTGCTCATAGGCGTTAATGGCTTTATGTTCGGCCCCGTGATAACCAAAGACACGCTTGATCTCACCGATAAAACCGATGCCCCACACGTAACCCAGAAAGAGGGCCAACCGGACGATGCCTTCGATGAGATGCTGGATCAGGATTGGAATATCGATGAACCAGCTAACGAGTTTTACCACCAGTAAAGGGCTGACAAAAAAAATAGCTACAGCCATAAGCAATGAAAAAGCGACCGTTCCCCAGGCTACCGGTCCGGAAAATTCGACTTCCTCATTTTCGCCCATCGCTACTTCAGCCGAGAACATCAAGGTGCGCATGCCCAAAACCAGGGCATCCCACAACAGAATAAAACCTCGTACAAAAGGCACTTTGCTGATAAAGCTAGAGTAAATTCGGGCGGGTAGCGGCTCGGTATGCAGCACAATCTCGCCCTTGGGGTTGCGCACGGCTACGGTCATAAACTTGCGCCCGCGCATCATTACCCCTTCAATGACGGCTTGGCCACCGTAATTAAATGGTTTATTCATGCAGACCTCAGTTAGTTGTCAGTAATCCGTAGTCAGTAGGCAGAAATTGAAGTGCAAGTTGTGTTTGGCAAAACAAAGTGCGATAGACTACGGACAACTTACTATTTTAGTGTAACGATTGTACTCTGATTTGGAGGGGTAGTCAAGGCTTGACGATACGCCGATACGCCCAATCCAATACTTCCATGGTGTGGTAAACCGGCAGTGGTTTGGGCAGGTGAGCCTGAATCTGGGTGATGCAGCCGATATCACCGGTAACGACTGCTTGGGCACCGGTGCTGAGGATATGACAGGTTTTACGCTGGCCCAGGCGGCGGGCCAGGTGGGGCTGCTCCAGGTTGTAAGTTCCCGCCGAACCACAGCACATCTCACCTTCGGGGATTTCCACCAAAGTTACATAGGGAATACTTCTGAGTAGTTTACGCGGTGCGGCCTGGATACCCTGGGCGTGAGCCAGGTGACAGGCATCGTGATAAGCCAGCTTAAGGGGCTTGGGCAAAGGGGGTGGCGCTTTGAAGCCTAGCCCGTTGAGGAAAACGCTGATATCTTGCACCCGCTGGGCAAACGCCTCGGCTACCTCCTCTTCCCGTTGATCCTTGAACAGCAGGGGGTAATCCTTCATCCCGGAACCACAACCCGCTGCCGTAGTCAGCACGGCATCTACATCCCTGGGGAAGGCTTGGAGATTATGCCGGGCGAGCACCCTGGCTTGTATGGCTGCCCCGGTATGCAGCGATAGCGCTCCACAACAGCCCTGGTGCTTGGGGATAATGGTCTCAACCCCGTTTTCGGCCAGAACCCGTAGCGTAGCCCAATTGATTTGGGGGGCTAAGACCTGTTGAACACAGCCCGTTAGCAGCGCCACCCGTGCCCGGCGCTGGCCCTTAGCCGGGTAAAATTCCGGCAGGGGTTGGGCTTTTGGTAAACGCTTCGGCAGCAGGTCGAGCATAGCTCGTGGTTTGCCGGGCAACAGACCTCGGAATGGATAGGCCAGTTTGCCCAGGGTGACGGCCCAACGAAAACTCCAGGGGAAAGGCAGGGTTTGTAGCACCAACAGCCGCGAGACTCGATCAAGGAGGGAGTATCTCCGGCGCTCCTCAGTATGAGCACGAAAGAGGATCAGTAGTTCGCTGTAAGGTACATCCGAGGGGCAGGCCGGCACGCAGGCTTGACACCCCAGGCAAAGGTCGATGTAGGGCAGCGCAGCTTTCGGCGCCAGATGACCTTCCAACACTTCCTTCATCAAAAAGATCCGCCCACGCGGCGAATCCATCTCTTCGCCCATCATTTTGTAGGTGGGACAGGCTGGCAGGCAAAAACCGCAATGTACGCAGCCGGAGATGGCATGGGCCATCACTTCGCCTTGAGGGCCAAGCTTTTCGATGGGGATATTGTGGAACATTAATGAAAATCCTCTCATAACCTTTATAGTTCCAAAAACCGCCCCCCAGGGTCGAGAGCTTGTTTAACTCGGCGGGCAAAGGGAGCGCCCGGATTTACACCCAGGCGAATCGAGCCGGGTGGGCCGAGTAGAACCAATCCCGATAATTCCAACCGGGTCAGCAGCGAATTTAGTTTGTCCAACCCCGCCTCGGCGTTAGAGGTTGGCCAGGCTAACCAGATAATATTACCACCCGCGCTGTACCGCCGTCGAGTTTCTGTACGGTTTAGGTGTGTCTCCAGAGGAGAGATATGTTTGGGGGTGAGCGGAACTTTGACCAGCGCCCAGCCGGCCGGAACCCAGGTAAACTCTTTGACCTGCTGCCACAGCGCTGCTTCCGTCGCCGTCTCGATCACTTCGACGTCGCCGGCTCCGCCTTTGGGTTTGAGGAGAAACTCGCGCAGACGGCCAATCCGAGCCGGCATCGCCTCACTTAAGCCACCCAGCCGCACCCACAGAATCCAGTGATTTTTACCGTCTCCCCGCCTCCCCGTCTCCCCGCCTCTCAGCTCAGGCTCAAGGTCGAGTCCATACAGTTCCAACGAACTGGTCATCAGGCGATACATGTCGGTCAGAGCGATTTCGAGGTGAGGATAAACCAGTTTGAGAGTGGCATAGGCTTCCGGGCCGGGGAACACTTTGAAGGTCAACTCGACCAGTACGCCTAATCGTCCCAGGCTGCCGACCATCAACTTGGGCAAATCGAAGCCAGCCACGTTTTTAACCACTTTACCGCCGCCGCGCACCAGCCTGCCTTTCCCATCGACAAAGCGCACCCCAATCAGGAAATCCCGCACACCACCGTAGCGTTGCCGTCCGGGACCACTCAGGCCGGCGGCCACCGTACCTCCCAGGGTCGCCCCTTGGTGTGCCCACAGCGGATCGAAGGGCAGGTATTGGCCGTGCTGCATGAGTAAATTTTCTACTTCCTTCACCGGTGTTCCGGCCAGCGCCGTAAAAGTAAACTCCTCCGGCTGGTACTCCGTCACGCCGGTCAGCCCGGCCAATTCCAGGCCGGTCACGCCTGCGGATGGGGTAGAAAGGGCCGGTTTAGTGCCGCCGCCGCGGGGTAGGACACGAGGGTAAGTGCGGACCCATTCTTGCATTTCTTCTATCGTGGCTGGTCGTAGGGTAGTCATTTGCGGAAAATCTTTCCTGCTCGTTTCAGGGGATGTGGCACCTAAAAACTTAAGCCGGGTTTAACATTGACGGGAAAATTTTAACCCCTTTGTTTTTTTTTTTGGGGTAAAAACC
>CAZUNT010000059.1:0-12362 GCA_964622215.1 uncultured Caldilineaceae bacterium | reverse complement strand
CCTGCTCGTTCCAGGGGATGTGGCCCCTTAAAACTGAGAGCGGGGACCTCACTGTCGGGGAACATTTTACCCCGATTGGAGATTTCTTGGGGGTCAATCACCCGGCGGATAGCTTTCATCGTGTCCATGTCGGTCTCGTTGAACATCTCCGGCAGGTAATCACGCTTCTTCATCCCCACCCCATGCTCGCCGGTAACCGAACCGCCCAACTCGATGCACATCCTGAGAATTTCGCCGGCCAGGGCCTCAGCTCGTTCCAATGCGCCGGCCTCCCGACCATTGTACAGGATGAGTGGATGCAAGTTGCCATCACCCGCGTGAAAAACATTGGCGACTCGCAAATTATAAGCAGTGCTCAGCCGCTCGATTTCCATCAGCGCCTCGCCCAACTTGCTGCGCGGTACAACGCCGTCATTGACGACGTAATCGGAACTGAGCCGGCCCACGGCCGAAAATGCGCTTTTGCGTCCTTTCCAGATGCGCAAACGTTCCTCTTCGTTCTGGACCACCCGGACTTCATAGGCTCCAGAAGAGTGAATGACCTCCCGTAGCTTTTTAAATTCGGCCTCGACCAGCGTAGCCTCACCTTCCAGTTCAACAATAAGCAGCGCAGCAGCTTCGCGGGGATAACCGGCTTTGACCGAGGCTTCCGCCGCTTGTATAGCCAGGCGGTCCATAATTTCAATAGCCCCCGGCAGCAGGCCCGAAGCTATCACCTGGGTCACCGCCTCGCCGGCCTTGCCCAGGCTGTCATAGGCTGCCAGCACGGTTCGATAAAGCTCCGGCTTGGGCAGCAAGCGCAACGTGATCTCCAGGGCAATGCCAAACAAGCCCTCGGAACCGACAAACAAGCCCACCAGGTCCGGCCCCACACTTTCTAGGCTTTCGCCGCCAAACTGAACGACTTCGCCATCCGGTAGCACCGCCTTAATTCCCAGGATATGGTTGCTGGTCATACCATATTTCAGGCAATGCACACCCCCGGAGTTAAAGGCGACATTACCGCCAATGGTACAGACGGATTGGCTGGATGGGTCGGGGGCATAGTAGAGCTGGTAGGGGGCGGCGGCTTTGGATACATCCAGGTTGATGACGCCCGGTTCGACAACTGCCAGGCGTTCCTGCAGGTCAATCCGTAGAATCCGGTTGAGCCGGTTTAGACCGATAACCAGGCCATCTTGAATAGGCAGCGATCCGCCGGATAGGCTGGTGCCGCTGCCCCGGGCCACAAAGGGCAGCCCAGCCCGGTGACATAGCTTAACCGTTTCAACTACCTCGGCCGCTGTTTCAGGCAAAACCACCGCCCGGGGCCTGGCCCGATAAGCCGTTAAGGCGTCGGACTCGTAAGGGGCCAATTCAACCGGTTGGGCTAATATGCGCTTGGGAGGATAAATCTTGGCCAGTGCGACTAAAAACGCTTTGGCTTCCATCACCTTGCCTCCGTATCGTATTAGTCCACAAAATCCCTATTACTCACAGGAACTTTGGTATCCGGGGTGGCAGCCTGGATACACAATATTCTTAGTTGTTTTGGGTAAAGAGGGGTAAAGAGGCTCTCTATCCTTTGTAGAGGCGCTGAACTATTAGGATAAATAAAAAAGATCTAACGTAATCGTGGTGTCATTATACACACACTCATAGATGTTGTCTAATGGCCTCGAAATGACATGAAGGATATAACAAATCACCCTTGGCGATTAATTTAAATAGTTGATGGTCACTTGACCTTTGAAATTTTCGATAACTTCCAGGGACGGCAGCCCTGAGCCGACCTGAGAGACGGCGTTGACTGAAAAGGCGGTGGCCAGCCGGGCGCACTCGGCCAGAGAAAACCCCAGCGTTTTGCCCGCAACCATGCCGCTCACCATCGCATCCCCCGCGCCAACCGTGCTGACAACAGCGACTTTGGGCGGTTGCGCCCACACCACTTCGTCTGCTTCCACAAAAATGGCCCCCTGCGCTCCCATGGAAATCACGACTGTCTGTATCCCCTGGCGTAACAATCTTTGGGCCGCCTCAACCACCTTAACCTGGGTGTCGAGGGGTTGCCCGGTTAGCTCCCGCAGTTCGTCCAGGTTGGGTTTGATCAGGGTAGGCATGGCGGACAGCGCCTGGTGCAGACTCTCACCGCTGGTGTCGAGGGCGACCGCTCGCCCCTTGGCCCTGATGATCTCGACCAAGTCCCGGTAGATGCTGCTGGAAACACCCGCCGGAATACTCCCGGCCAGGACAAACCACGGGCAAGCAGCAGCCAATTCTTCCACAATCTGGAATAGAGACTCCACATCGGCGGGGGTGGGCGCCTGGCCCGGAAAGTTGAGGTCGGTGGTTTCCTGGTGGATCTCGTCAATAATCTTGATGCCGGTGCGGGTCCGGCCGGCAATCCGCACAAACCGATCTCCGATTTTTTTCTTGGCAAAAAGCTGTTCAAAAATATAGCTGTTTTCTGTGCCCAGGAAGCCGGTGACAACCATAGAGAAACCGTAGTCGGCCAGGACGGAGGCTACATTGACGCCTTTCCCACCGGCATCGGACTGTTCTCGTTCCACCCGGTTCACCTGGCCGGCTTTAAAATTGGGAATGGAAACCGTTCGATCAATGGCCGGGTTCAGGGTAACGGTGGCAATCTTGACGTTTTGGTTCATAATTCATTTTAGGGTTCGTTCTTGCGGCGAAGCAGGTCCGTACCCATAACCAGGATGAGTGAAAAGAGGCCCAGCACTAAGGCCGCGCTGTAAGCGCCGACGTACTGGCGTTCTTCAAGGGCGTGGAAAATGTAGATAGTCGAAGTCTGCGTGCTGCCCTGTAGCCCCCCGCCGATGATCAGCACCGCTCCGAATTCACCCAGAGCGCGGGCAAAGGTGAGAATGACGCCATAGATAAAACCCCAACGTAGGGCCGGAAATGTCACCCACCAAAAGGTTTGCCAGCCATTTGCGCCTAATGTGGCAGCCGCTTGCTCCTGTTTGACGCCGAAGGCGGTGAGCACAGGGATTAACTCGCGGACCATAAACGGTAGGGTCACAAATAGGGTGGCCAAAATGACGCCGGGTACAGCAAAAGCTACTTTGATGTCCAACGCGGTCAGCACCGGCCAGAGCGGGCCATTTCGACCAAAGAGTAGTAAAAGCATGTAGCCGACCACAACCGGCGAAACCGCAAAAGGCATGTCCAACAAACCGTTGAGTAACTCGCGGCCAGGGAAGCGCTGCCGCACCATCACCCAGGCGACAATCGTGCCAAAGACGGCATGGACGACGACCACCACCAGGCTGATCCAGAGGGTGCGCCAGAAACTGGCCAGGGCATTGGGCTGGCTCAGCGCCTCAAACACTACGTCTAGCCCATCTTCAAATGCCCCAACGGTCAGCCCCACGAGTGGTGCAATAACCAAAAAACTCACGTAACCTAGCACAAGGGCGATAAGCAAGCGGCGTCGCCAGACTCCCGGCCGATTGGTTGGAATGGCTCTGACTTGAGAAGGCAATTGTGGCCGGCCAGAGTTGGTGAAACTGGCCGGATTGGTGACCAGACCACTCATGACCCCTCCTTCTGTCCCTGGCGTTGGAGCCGGTTAACCAGCAAAATTAGGCTAAAAGCGATGGCCAGCATAACAATTGAGATGGCGCTGGCGGCCAGCCGGTTTTCCGACTCGACTTCGCCAAAAACGTAAACCGCAGCGGTTTGCGAGTAAAAGGGAATATTGCCCGCTACAATTACGATGGAGCCAAACTCGCCGATGGCCCGAGCAAAACTCAAGATCGCCCCGCTGGTCAACGGTAGGGCCAGGGCGGGTAGGGTGATTCGGCGGAAAATTGTCCAGGGGTTGGCGCCCAGGGTGGCGGCCGCATGCTCCTGGGCTCGATCCAGGCCCAGCAACACCGGCTGGACGGCCCTCACCACAAAGGGAAAGGTAATAAAAAGCAGCGCCAAGATGATACCAGGCGGAGCGAAGATAATCTGCCAGCCCAAGGTTTGATCAAGCCAGGCTCCCAGAACTTCTTGAGGCCCGTAGAGCACAACCAACATAACCCCGGTGACCAACGTCGGGATGGCCAGCGGCAGATCGACAATGGCGTTAAGGAAAGATTTACCCGGAAATTCATATCGCACCAACACGTAGGCGGTTAGCGTGCCCATCACCGTGTTGATGACAACCATCACCGCCGCCGTCCACAGGGTTAGCATGAGGGCATGCCAGGCAATAGGAAAAGTGACCGCCCGCCACAAGCCGGATAAGCCCTCTCGCAGCCCATCATGAACGATGACGGCCAGGGGGATAAAAAGCATGACGGCCAAGTAGGTTAAAGCGATGGCGCGCACGCCCCAGCGGCCCCAGGGCATACGCGCATCGTTTACCTTCCTGGGGGGAAGGGATAAAACTGTCATTGAGTTGCTAATCCTTGCACCTGGCTAATAACCTTGTTATAGATGCCGTCCTCGCCGAAGAAATCAGGAGTGGCCTTGGACCAGCCGCCGAAATATTCAATGGTGAACAAATCCTCCACTGGGGGGTAGCGATCTGTCGTCGCCTTAGCCACTTCCGGATCAACCGAGCGCAGGCCATATTCGGCAAAGATTTGCTGGGCTTCTTTGGTAAAGAGAAATTTTACAAAGGCTTCGGCCGCTTCACGGGTTCCGTGCTTGTCCACGTAGCTGTCTATTACGGCCACCGGATTTTCAATTAAAAGGGTCGAACGGGGGATGATAAATTCATAATCTTGGCCACCCTTCTGGCCGACTAACATTTCATTTTCGTAGGTAATGATGACGTTGCCTACGCCCTGCTCGTAGTTGGTGATACTCTCGCGCGCGCCTTTATCCATCACCTTCACATTTTTGAGCACGGATAGTAGGAAAGCCTGGGCAGCGGCGTCATCATCCTTGGGTACGCCCTCGACAAAACCCCGTTTGGCTGCTCCATATAGAGCCAAAATATTCCACATAGCCCCGCCGCTGGTCTTGGCGTTGGGCGTCAGGATTTCGAGGCCGGGTTTGGCCAGGTCGGCCCAATCTTTAATGCCCAACGGATTGCCCTTACGTACGCCCAGCACCACAATCGAAGTGCTGACCATACCTTTCGCCCCAACCGCATGCCAATCGTGGGTAATCAGGCTGGCCTTCTCGATTCGGTTGATATCCGCTTCCAGGGATAGGGCGGCGACGTCGGCCTCAAAACCTTCCACTATGGCCCGCGACTGCGCCCCGGAGCCTAGATAAGATTCCTCGAAGGTCACCTCTTGCCCGGCTTTTTCTTTCCACTGGGCTTGAAAGAGGGGGATAATTTTGCTGTAGGCCTCGCGTGGAGTGGTGTAGGCCCCCAAGATGAGATTGGCCGACTTGGCGCCCTCGGCTTTGTTCTCCGTAGTGGTGCTGCTTGCGCCCCCCGTACAGGCCACTATAGTACTAACCAGTAAGATCAAAAGTAGGCCGGCTATAAGTTTTTTAAACATTAGATTTTCTCCTCGTATAATGATGAAACGATTAAAATCGTCACGGCGAAGCACTTTCATTATAGCGCTTCGCATCCCGTCGGGGATAGCGCTTCGCATCCCGTCGGGGATAGCTAGTGAGCTAATCTAAACCCCCGATCTTATAATCAGCACAGGTCGATTGATCACGTTCAGAATTTGGCTGACTAGGCCATTCAACGAAATTTTGCCGTCGCGTTGGCTCAAGGGAGCGCCCATGACCAGCAAATCGTAGTTCCCGTTGGTAACTTCATGGGTAATTTCCTCACGCACAGGACCGGATCGTATCGAAGTGCGCGCCGGCACCCCCAATAATTCAAGCGTGCGCACCCCACCATCCAGAAATCGCTCGGTCCGGCTGCGAGCAAGAGGTTGGTTCTCATCCTGAGGTAACACCGACAAAAGCGTTGCTTCAGCACCAACGTGGCGCACCAATCGACCGGCAAAAAGCACATCTTCCTTGCCTGGTTCGCCACTGGTGACGCAGATAAGCGCTCGTGCCGGAACGGGTTGGGGCTGAGACACGAGCAGGAGATGATGCTCCCCCGTTTCCAGGATTTGTTCAGCCAGTTCCACACTTTCTTGACGCTGAAAACCTAATACCACCAGGTCGTAGGGTTGACGCTCAACCTCTTTAGCCACAGCTTCAGCCAGCGGATCGGCCGTAGCTTGGATTTGCAAGGCCGCCAGGCCACTGCCAAGCTGCTCTTTGGCCTTCTGTAAATAAGGCCGGAGTAGGTCCGGTTTTTGGCCATAACCGAGTAGGGTAATGCGAGCATGGGCCAGCCGGGCAATCTGACCTCCCAGGGCCAAGGCTCCCTGGGCCAGGGACGAACCGTCGGTGACGATGAGGAAACTAAGGCCCGGGTGAGCCAGGGCGTGAATCTGGCGCACGCCCACCCAAACGTTATCCCCTGGTTGGAGTGGGAGTCGACTTACCAGGTCTTGTGACCGGGTCGCTTCGACCAGAACTGAACCGCCCCCAAACGAAACGGGCGGCGAGATAGGCCGTACCCCTGGAATGGGCGGCAGGCGTAGCCGCAGCCGCTCAAAGGAACCACCGAAAGTGCTATGTTCCACTTCAGCCCGGCCTAGTTGGGGGCAATCTAACGCCTCCGGTAAGGCGGCCAACTCGACATCCTCAGGCCGGAAGAGTACCTGCACCTGTGGTGTTTCGCTGAAATGTTTGTTTTCGGATGGCAGCGGAAAATTAAGCGGTCCAACCCGGATCCCATCGGAGGTTCTCTGGCCAACTAACAGATTAGCCGTCCCTAAAAAGGTAGCTACAAACTCCGTTTGCGGATGTTGATACAGTTCCTGGGGAGGACCAACTTCCAGCAAGCGGCCAAAACTCATGACCCCCAAACGGTCGGCTAATTCAAAGGCTTCTTCCTGGTCGTGGGTTACCAGAATAGTGGTGATGCCTAACTCTCGTTGGATAGTTAAGAGGGTGCGGCGCAATTCAAGCCGAATCTTGGCGTCAAGCGCGCCCAGTGGTTCGTCAAGCAGCAGGACCTCCGGTTGATGCGCCAGGGCACGAGCCAGAGCCACTCGCTGTTGCTGCCCGCCGGAAATTTGATGGGGCATACGGCTGCCCAGGCCGGACAGGCCAACCAATTCAAGCAGTTCATCCCGGCGTCGGTGCCGTTCAGTCGCTGTCACCTTGCGCACCCGCAGCCCAAATTCGATATTATCGGCTACGGACATATGCTGAAATAAGGCATAGTTTTGAAAGACAAAGCCAACCCGCCGCTCTTGGGGCGGCAGGTTGGTAACATTACGCCCATGTAGCAAAACTCGCCCTTGGTCGACGGGAACCAAGCCGGCAATCATATTCAGGATCGTACTTTTGCCGCTGCCACTGGAGCCAAGCAATACAAAAAACTCGCCATCCTTTATCTCTAGCGACACGTTGTAGACGACTGGATGGCCATCGTAACGTTTTGTGAGTTGCTCAAGAATAATTGACATACTTAGCCTCGTATCGTTGATCGGCTGAGTTCAGTTTGTTGGTTTTTCAGGGTGGTGTAATGAAATAAAAGGAGGCCAGAAACTCGATCTTCCTTAAGAGTTTAACCGATGGAGATGACAAAGGTTGTGATGAAATTGTGATAAAGCTGTGACAAAGAACAGCTTAATGAGACATAAGGACGGTGAGACCGTAACCCAGACCCGGGACGGTCTCGATATAGGGGAAGTTGGCAGAGTCGGGCTGATGGGCTTCAAACGCCAGAGCCATTTTTCCACGCAGGCGGCGGATCAACTGTCGCAGCATATCCCGGTCCCCCCCCTCTACTCCCCAGACATAATTAATGAGGGTTTCTGTGGTTAAAATTTGCCCGGTGTTGAGCATCAAATAATTCAAAAGCCGACTTTCCAGCGGAGTTAGCGAGACTGCTTCCCCCTGGCCGTAGCGTAGCTCCCGGCGGCTGGGATCGAGGATCAATTCGCCAACCTGGTGAATGGCCGGGGCGGGGGTTTTGCCGGCTCGACGCAGCACAGCCTGGACGCGGGCAACCAGTTGGCGTGGACTAAACGGCTTGGTAATATAATCGTCGGCGCCCAGGCTCAAACCATGGACCATATCGTCTTCTTCGCCGCGTACGGTCAGCAGAATGATGGGCGTATCGGCCTGCTCCCGAATATGGCGGCAGACTGAAAAGCCGTCAATTTTAGGCAGGTTTACGTCCAACACCAGCAAATCGGGCTGTTCCTCGCTCCAACGTCGTAAGGCGGCTTCACCGTCGTAGGCCTGAATTACCCCAAACCCTTCACGACGCAGGGTAAAGGCAACTAAATCGGCCAGGACACGATCATCATCTACGACAAGCGCTTTCATGGGGCTGCCACCATGGGTAAAGTGAACCAGAAGATGGCTCCACCGCCGGGCCGGTTGTTAACTCCTACCTGCCCCCCCTGCGCTTCGACCACTGCTTTGACTACCGATAGACCCAGGCCGGTTCCGCCTCGCACCAGCCGGTCATCGCTACTGCCCCGGTCGTGCATAAAGAGACGAAACAAGTCGGTCCGAAATTCGGGGGGGATACCCGGCCCCTGGTCGGCCACGCTGACTCGCACCCAGTCCTCTTCTGTCACTACGCCCACAATAATTTCCGTTTTGTCAGGGCTGAACTTGCTGGCATTCGAGAGGAGATTGATGAGCACCTGGGTGGTCCGGCGCGAGTCAGCCTGCACCAGGGGGAGCGCGCCTGGCATTTCGACTAACAAGGCTTGGCTGCGTTTGGCCAGCAGCGGCTGCATGGTGTGGCTCACCTCGGTGATAATCTGAGCCAGGTGAGACGGGCCGGGTGAGACATGGAAGCGTCCGGCCTCGATGCTGGCGCTTTCCAGGAGATTATCGATCAAGGTCTGTAAGCCCAATACTCCCAGGTGGAGTGAGGTCAGCAATTCCTGGAGTTCTGGCGGGGTGAGGTCGGGCGCTTGATCCAACAGCAGTTCGGCCGAAGCAGCCAGCGCCGATAGGGGTGTACGAAATTCGTGAGCAATGTTGGCCAGAAAATGGCCGACCAACCGATGCATCACCTCTTCTTCACTCACATCGCGGAAGACCACGGCGGTCTGAACAGGTTGACCTTCCAGTGACAATTTGGCCCCGGTTACTGACAGGGTGGCCTGACGACCATCAGGCAGGCTGACGACAATATTGGCCCGCCGGCCCTGGGGGGGGAGGAGTTGGCTAAAAGGTTGGTCGGTGTTGGTTGGACGTAAAACTTCATCTCCCTGGCGGCCGATCACTTTATCACGGCTCCAACCGGTGATGCGTTCGGCGCCCTGGCTAAAAAAGGTAATCCGTCCGTAAGAGTCGAGGGTGATAATGCCTTCGACTATCGACTCCAGGAGATGGTTGCTCCATGCTTTTTCGCGGCGCACGTCGTTCAGGGTTAATTGTAAGTCGAGCCGGGCTGCCTCCAGAGCGAAAGCCAGCGAGGCCACTTCCTGGATATCGAGAGTGGTGGGTACAGGGGTGGTTAAATCACCCTGGCTTAACCGAGTAGCAGCTTTGGTCAAACGGGCTAGCGGTCGACTAATCTGCCGGGCCAAAAATGCCCCCAAAATGGAGCCAACCGCTGCGACAATCAAAATACTGGCTATGAGGGTGCGCGCAAGACTCTGCTCGGTGGCCACAATGTTGGTTACGGCCAGGGCCAATTCGGCTTCCAGATGTGACTCGCCGGGAGTAGGCGCTCCAGGTAAGGGAAGTAAATCGGCAATCTCCATGCGGGTCGCATAATAGGGTTGGCCATCCAACTCGAAAGTCAAGCGGCTGCCCCTGCCAGGGGAAGACTGGCGCCCCAGTTGCGGCAGTGCGGCGAGAGTATCGGCAAAGCTGGCAGCGATGGGACGCCCGCCGACGAGCAGGATATGTTCCAGCCCGGTCTGGGCCTGCATCTGAACGGCAAATTCATTGGATAAGCGCAGCCCCACAATCACCCGGCCTAAATTTGCCCCTGTCTGTTCAATCGCTTGAGCCGCCAGCAGCCAAACTTGGGGTGGGGATTGGCCGGGAACCAGGTAAAAGCCGGCAGCCTCGTCTATTAAGCAGGTCGTGACCGGAAAATTTTGACCAACCTGGACAATCACCTGGTTATATGGGTCGCAGATAAGGATTAGATCGAGGTTGGCTCCCTGTTGCAGCGTGCGCAGATAAGCCGCAAAAGGGCCATCTTGGCCTTGCCCCAGAAACTGTTGAAGGGTAGGGCGCTGGGCGGTGAGGAGAGCCAGGTTATTGAGTTCGCTCTGTTGGGCAGGGTAGAGCGCCTGAACCGCCCGCCCGCCCTGCTCAACCTGTGCCCAGGCCTGTCGCTCCAGTTGGTCTCGCATTAACCAGAGCGCCGGTACTCCAATAGCGGCTGCAGTTAGTAGCACTAAACCGATAAAACTGAGTAATAACTGGATGCGCAGGCTATGTAGATTAAACTTTAAACGTTTCATTGCCGGCAAGTGGGTAATTTAGCCATACTATAACACAGATTTTTTTGCCCGCCACTAAATGAGGGGAAGAGGATAAAGCGCAAATCCTGGCCCTGACCGGTTTCAACCGCGTCCTTATTTGATTGGAGGTATGAACAGAATATGATAAGATAGGGGTGATGACATGGCCCAAGCCGTCTCATCATGTTGAGGCGGGGCAGGTGAGTCGCTATACCTATTAAGGATAGAATCTTACATTGCCCGTAGAGCGTAGAGTGTGGGGCGTAGAGCGAAAAACGCTGCCCGCTCTACGCTCCACGTCTTGCCAATGTAAGTTCTCAACCTCAATGAGTATATCTTTACCTGGTCCAACTAACGGGATTTGACAACCAAATTTATCAGAGTAGCTACAGGAGACCTTATGACCATCTTACAACCTGACAAAAGTTTAACCGCCGTGTGTGGGTTGTTTTGCCCGGCCTGCACCTTCTACATCGGTTCTACCGCCGACCCGGACAGATTGAAGAAACTGGCCGAACGCATCCAACACCCCATCGAAGAGATTGAGTGTCACGGCTGCCGTTCTGACAAGGTAACGTTCTACTGCCGGACCTGTAAAATGGTCCATTGTGCCGCCGAAAAAGGGCTGGACTTCTGCGGGCAGTGCGCCGACTATCCTTGCGCTGACCTCCAAGAGTTCCAGGCGGCCCGACCTCACCGTCTGGAGTTGTGGGAGGCGCAGGCCCGCATTCAGGAGGCAGGATATGAACAGTGGTTCGCCGAAATGATGGAGTATTATGCCTGTCCCCACTGCCACACCCTCAATTCGGCTTATGACCTGACCTGTTGGAACTGCGGGACTAGCCCCGGCAGCACCTATGTAGCCCGGCACAAAGATGCGATTTTGGCCTATCTGACCGGACGGAAGTAGGTCGGTGACAATGCCCCTCTTCGTAATTTGATTTACAAGACAGGTAAGGATCGTGGATTTAATAACTTACCTATCTCAATAGATTGGAGAGCAGAAACTTGCCGAAGCCAAACCAATGGCAAAAGCTAAATAGTTTATCGGATTATTATCGGTAGATAAACTGGCCAGAACAGGCTACTATTTCCGTCGATTAACGCGGCCCATAGACTGAAATGAGTGGGGGTGGCCGTAATAGTGTTAGCGTCTACATCAACCGTACTGGTCGGTTCTTTGATCCAGGTGCTGCCGTTCCAAGAGTAGAGGGCTAATATCCTCTCATCAACGTCGGCAGGAACATCTTCTTGGCGATAATTGACCGTAATGGAGTATCGTTTTCCCGGTTCCGGTTGAGCTGGTAAGCCATTGGCCAGATAGGTGGCATCAAGATCATAGAATAGCCCAACATGCTGCTGTGCTTCAGTGTTAATCGGGGTTTGAGGTTCATATTCAATCACCACCGGGTCACTGAAAACACCGTCATCAGCCGTGATCAGATAGCCTGAGTTCAAATCCATCGACATCCCATATATGTGGTCATTATCATCTTGGCTGGCGGAAGCTTGGCTGGCGTGGTTTTCATTAAAGAATACATTCTCAATCGAAGTGGTGGCACCGCTATTGACAAATATTGCGCCACCCTTGCCCGCGCCAGCTTGACCCTGCGTGGCCTCGCCCGGTCCCTGTCCCCCAGCGGCGCCATTGGCGGAGTTTTCCAAGAAGATGACTTGAGTTAAGCTGAGAACACCGGAGCGGATAAAAATTGCGCCCCCTAGACCGGCTCCACCGCCGCCACCCCCACCTCTCGCCTGACAACGAGAGGGATTATTATCTCCTGGCACCTCGCCTGATCCACTACTGCTGCCCCCAAATGCACCGCCTGCACTAGCCCTGCCACTTAAGGCGGCGATCTGGGTAGAAGATATCCGAAAACAGAGGGCGCCAGCACCACCACCGCCCCCGCCAAAGCCGCCACTGCCGCCAAAGCCGAG
>CAZUNT010000058.1:27220-34942 GCA_964622215.1 uncultured Caldilineaceae bacterium | reverse complement strand
GCCCCAAAACAGAAATGCTCCCTCGCAGCGAGTGCGTCCAATCTTTAGGAGTCAGACCGCAGAGGTTTCAAAAACCTCTGCGGTCTGCCACATCCGCTGCCGCTGCATGGCGATTGACACGAGGCAAAAATCGGCGTACAATATCCCCTTATTCTGAAACAATTAGAGCGTAACTATGCTGCCACATGAAACTCCGCCGCCGGAAGAGCCGCCACGGGAAATTCTGAGTTGGGCGGATATTGATAAGTTGATTGACCATCTGCTGCCCCAATTCAGGGGCGAGTTTGACGGCCTGCTGATGATTACCAAGGGAGGGTTGGTGCCCGGTGCAATTCTCAGCGAGGTCATGGGCATTAGGCACGTGCTGACGGCTTCGGTTTACTTTCCCGACGAAGTTGATCAGAAGTTGGCCTGGCCCACCTTTATGCAGTTCCCGGCGGATACGCTGCTGATCAACCGGCGTATCCTGATCGTGGACGATATCTGGGCTAATGGCCGGGCGATTATGATCGTGCGGGGCCGGCTGGCGGCGGTGGGCTGCGAAGCTGAAACGGCGGTTTTACATTACCGGATGCGCTCGAACTTGTTTCACGATACCGGCCCGGATTACTACGGGGCGATCACCGACCGCTACATTATTTATCCGTGGGAAACATCAGTTCTGCCGCGCCGTCTTCTAAAGCCCGGCACCGGACCGCTGCCGGCCATTTAAACCGGGTTTCTTTTAGTAGGCAAAGGCGCTCTCCATTGAGGAGAAGCGCCTTTTTTTTCGTGAATGTTTCACGTACAAGGAGGATCAGTAAAATGCTGACCCAAGAGTCAAACATCGAATTTAGCCAAGCCAGGCAACGAGCCTTCATCGAGGAATGGTTTAGCTTTTTCACCGGCCGTTCGAATAACCTGCTGCCTTTTGAAGCTGTCAGGCAGGGCTTGCAGTTACAAGACTCTTCATACAAAGGTTTGCAAGAGATAAAATTGGACAAAATCATCGGCAGCACCGGCCGCTATCGCGATTTCACCCGAACTTTTCTGCCCAAAAGTGATCTAATCCAGGAGCGGTGGCGGCGCGTGGATGCCGTCGCTCACTCTGAGATGGGTTTCCCGCCAATTGAAGTCTTTAAGGTTGGGGAAGTCTACTTTGTGCGGGATGGCAATCACCGGGTTTCGGTAGCCCACGCCCACGGGGCCAAAACCATCGAGGCTTACGTCGTCGAATATAAAACGCCGGTGCCGATTGATAACCAGGACGACCTGGACGGCATCCTCTTAAAAATGGAGCCAGCCGAATTTTTTGAAACCACCCGTCTGGATCAACTCCGGCCCAATCAGGACATTCGTTTTACCGAACCGGGCCGTTACCGGGAGGTCAAGGAGCACATTGCCTTCCACAAATACTTACGCGAGGTCGAATGCGGCTGCGAGCTATCCTCCGAGGAGGCCGTAGCGAGCTGGTATGATAACGTTTATTTGCCCCTGGTGCAACTGATC
The DNA here is from genome assembly GCA_964622215.1 of uncultured Caldilineaceae bacterium. Lineage (GTDB taxonomy): Bacteria > Chloroflexota > Anaerolineae > 4572-78 > J111 > DSQQ01. The sequence goes on along the minus strand of CAZUNT010000058.1, from coordinate 33,454 downwards.
CGCGAGCGAGGTGTCTTGAAATATTTTCCGGGTCGCACCGAGGCCGATTTATACGCCTGGCTTATACTGCACCGAGCAGCCCTGGAAGCCGAAATGGACGCGATGGGGCAGATACCCGACGACCAGGTTATGGCCGACCTGGAGAAAGAAGCGGCCAATCCATTGGATCAGCTCCTCAGCTTTTTTCACAACCGCTTGAATCTGGCCGAGATGTCGCTCAAAGCCAGGCGCGCCCAATTTTTACGCGACACCCGCCTGGATGAAATTCGACCCGGCCACAACGTCGAATTTACCGAGCCGGAGGGATACGAACTGGCTAAGGAACACATTGCCTTCCACAAGTATTTGCGTGAGGTAGAGTGTGGCTGCGAAATATCCTATGACGAGGCCGTAGCCAGTTGGTTCGACAACGTTTACATCCCCCTGATCTACTTGGTTCGCGAGGGTAATGTCCACCCGTATTTTCCGGGTCGCACCGAGGCCGATCTATACCTATGGTTGGTTTTACGCCGGGCGGCGCTGGAAGCCGAAATGAACAGCCTGGGCCAGATCCCCGACGAAAAAATCGTCGAGGATTTGGAGCAAGAAACGCCGCGCCCCCTGACCCGGTTGGCCCAGTTGTTTGGCTTCAAACTGAAGCCGCAGCCCATCTTTGCTCTCGTTAAGTAGTTTATTGTCGGGTCAATGTCATTAAGATAAGCCGGAGTGCAGGATTTACGCTTCGCGTGCCTGCCAGACTGAAGTCTGAACTCCTTAACTTAATGACATTTATTGTCGGGTTATTTCAGCTTAAGCCAAAAATAATCATACGGCCCCAATGATACCGAGTAAGGAACCGTACTAATCTCCGGCCAGGGCTGCTGCCGGCGGCCCAGCAGGGCCGTCGGAATTCTACCCGCCAATTCCGACAAGTCCAGCGCAGCCGCCTGGTTTTGGTCTGACAGGTTGTGGAGGGCCAGGATAGCCGCCTGGGGGGTCTGGCGCAGCGTGGCCAGCACGGCCTTGCTGCCGGTCGGCAAAAATTGGGTATCCCCCTCACCCAACACCGGGTTGGCCTTACGCACGGCCACCATGTGCTTGACGGTGTGGAAGAGGGAGCCGGGATCGGCCACCTGGGCGGCGACATTGACCTTTTGGTAGCTGTAAATCTCGTCGTCAATCAGGGGCACGTAAAAGGACTCCGGTGGAGCGGCAGAAAAGCCCGCACCGGGTTCGCCGTTCCACTGCATCGGCGTGCGGACGCCGTTGCGATCAAACAGCCAGATGTTGTCACCCATGCCGATTTCGTCGCCGTAGTAGATGATTGGCGCGCCGGGCAGGGTGAAGAGGATAGAGTTAGCCAGCTCGATTTTGCGCCGGTCGTTGTCCAGCAGCGGGGCCAGGCGGCGGCGAATGCCCAGATTCAGGCGCATGCGTGGGTCGGGCGCGTAAAGCTGCCACATCAACTGCCTGTCTTCTTCGGTCACCATCTCCAGGGTTAGCTCGTCGTGGTTGCGCAGGAAAACGCACCACTGCGAGTTGGTGGGGATGGCCGGGGTATCGGCCATAATTTTGACAATGTCGGTGGCGTCGCCGAGCTTGAGCGCCTTGAAGACGCGGGGCATAACCGGAAAGTGAAAGGCCATGTGAAACTCATCGCCGGGCACGCCAGGGTCGGCCGGATCGCCGCCAAAATAGGGGCGCAAATCCCAGGGCCACTGGTTAGCTTCGCCCAGCAGGATGGTCCCGGGATAATCGGCGTCGAGCACGGCCCGCACCCGCTTGAGGTAGGCGTGGGTTTCGGGTAGATTTTCGCAGTTGGTGCCTTCGCGTTCAAACAGGTAGGGCACGGCATCGGCGCGGAAGCCGTCAATCCCCATGTCCATCCAGTACTTGAGCACGCCGATCATGGTTTCGGCCACAACCGGGTTGTCGTAATTCAGGTCGGGTTGGCTGGCGTAGAAGCGATGCCAATAATATTGGCCGGTCGCCTCGTCGTAGCTCCAGTTGGAAGGTTCGGTATCGAGGAAGATGATACGTGTTTCCTTATATTTCTGGTCGGTGTCGCTCCAGACATAGTAATCACGGTAGGGGTTATCTTTGGATTGGCGAGACTCGACAAACCAGGAGTGCTCATCCGAGGTATGGTTGAGCACCAGGTCGGTAATGACCCGCATCCCGCGAGCGTGGGCCTCATCGACCAATTTTTTGAAATCTTCAACCGTACCGTAATCAGGGTGGATGTGATAGTAGTCGGCAATGTCATAGCCGTCATCCTTAAGCGGCGAAACGAACATCGGCAGCAGCCAGATGCAATCCACGCCGAGTTCTTTCAAGTAATCCAGCCTGGGGATAATCCCCAGCAAATCACCCTTGCCGTCGCCGTTGCTGTCGCTAAAGGCGCGGATATGCAATTCATAAAAGATGGCGTTTTTGTACCACAAGGGGTTATTGGTTATAGACATTCACAACTCCTAAAATCCATTCCGGGCAATAACTTCCTTATACCACAAGGCGCTGTCTTTGGGGATACGTCGCTGGGTGTCATAATCCACCCAGATCAGGCCAAAGCGTTGGGCGCATCCCCTGGCCCATTCAAAATTGTCCAGCAGTGACCAGGCGAAATAACCGGCCAGCGGCACGCCGTTCTGGATAGCCCGATGGGCCGCCGCCAAGTGCTCGCGCAGGTAAGCCACCCGGCGCTCATCTCTGACCCGGCCGCTGGAGTCGGGACCATCGCCGTAACTGGCCCCGTTTTCGGTGATGTAGATTTTGGGTGGGCGGTATTCAAAGTGAAGCCGATTGAGTATCTGGTACAATCCCTCAGGGTAAACCTCCCACCCCATGTCTGTCCATTCGGAACGAGGCGACTGGAAAACGGTTTGGGGCAGATTATCGGCTGCTTGTTCGTCACGCAAAACTGCCCGCGTGTAGTAATTAATGCCCAGAAAATCGGTCGGGACGGCAATCGCGGCCAAATCGCCCTCCTGGACAAAGTTAAGTCCACTCGGCAGGTAGCCCCGCGCCGTATAGTCGGCCACCATATCGGCCGGGTAATGCCGTCCGTAGAGAGGATCGAGGAACCAACGCTGGATATGCCCGTCGTGAAAGCGGCAAGCCTGAAAATCAGCGGCGCTGGCCGAGGCCGGCTCACCGGGCGAGACATTCAGGGTGAGGCCCACCTCAGCCGCCGGGCTGTTACACCGGATGAGGGGCACAGCCCACCCGTGCGACAGTAAAAGATGGTGAGCTGCCCGCAAGGCCGCCGGCCAATCCTGCCAACCCGGCGCGTGGACGCCCATCTGGTGGCCCAAAAAGGCAACTACCCACGGCTCGTTGTGCGTAATCCAATATTTAACCCGGTCACCCAGATGGCGGGTCATCAGGTCAACATATTCGACAAACGCCTCAGCCGTAGAGCGAACGGGCCAGCCCCCCTGGTCTTGCAAAGCCTGGGGCAACTCCCAGTGATACAGGGTTACAAAGGGGACAATACCCGCGGCTAACAACCCATCCACCAGCCGGCTGTAAAAATCCAGCCCGGCCCGGTTAATCGCCCCTGTACCTTGGGGCAGAATACGAGGCCAGGCGATAGAAAAACGATAAGCCCGGATGTTGAGTGATTGCATCCGGGCGATGTCTTCTGGCCAAAGGTGGTAATGGTCACAGGCGACATCGCCATTGGTACCGTCTTCAATTTTACCGGGCGTATGGGCGAAACGATCCCAGATCGACTCGCCCTTACCGGCCTCATTCCAGGCCCCCTCGATTTGATAAGCAGCCGTAGCAGCTCCCCAGGTGAAAGCAGTTGGAAATTTGATAGTTTGTGGTTGTACGGTCATTGATTACGCTATTAATTTACCCCTTAACAGATCCGGCCAGCAGGCCGCGCACAAAGAAACGTTGGAGCGAGAAGAAAACCAGCAACGGCAGCCCCATTGAAATGAAAGCCCCGGCTGTGAGCAGGTGCCAATCCGCTCCCCGCGAGCCAACCAGCTCCGCCAGGCGCATAGTCATCACCTGGGTATCGGGTTTGGCCCCGATGAAAATCAGGGCGACCAGGTAGTCGTTCCAGACCCATAAGAATTGGAAAATGGCAAAGGAGGCCAGGGCGGGCACCGACAGGGGCAGGATCAACCGGGTAAAGATGGTAAAGTGTGAAGCCCCGTCAATAAAAGCCGATTCCAGGATATCTCGAGGTAACTGGCTGATGTAGTTATACAGCAGGTAAGTTGCCAGCGGCAGGCCAAAGCCGGTATGGGCTAACCAGACCGCCAGGTAAGTCCCGTTCAAGTTCAGGGTCACATAGTCGCGTAAAATTGGGACCAAGGCAATTTGCAGGGGCACCACCAGCAGGGCGACAATCATGATAAAGAACCATTTGCGGCCGGGGAATTTCATCCAGGCAAAACCATAAGCGGCAAAGGCCGCAATCAAGATAGGGATGATGGTCGCCGGAATGGACACCGCCACACTGTTCAAGAAAGCGCCGCCCATGTTGGTGCCTTCCTCCACCTGGATACTGCCATCGGGATTTTTCAGTTCAAACCGCTGGCCGGTCAGAACATTACGATAGTTGTCCAGCGAAAAATCCCAGTTCACCGCCCATTCTTGCGCTTGAATTTCGACATTGCCCAGCCGCCGATTGCCGATCCAGATCAATCGCCGCCCATCCGGGGCTGTCACCCCATCCCGATACTCGTCGAACGTCGCACTCGCGCCTGCTATTTCGATCGGCTGGTCGCGCGGCACATCGCGGGGTGGCTCCACTGTTTCAACGGTCATCCATTCGCGATGAGGAAAAATATTCCACCAACCGCTGCTCAGAATATCTATCCTTTCTCGAAAAGAGGAGACGAGCAAGCCAATGGTCGGGATAGTCCAGATTAAAACCAGGAGGAACAGGCTGCCATTGATCAAAATATCGTTCATCAGTTGGCCCTGTTTACTTGATGCTGCTTTTGGAGTTGCGGTAGTCATCTTAGAAAGCCTCCCTTTCGCCAAAGTCCTTCAAGTTATAGATCATCACCGGAATGACCGCCACCAACAGGATAATGGCGATGGCCGAACCATAGCCGAAATTACGGCTGGTAAAATATTCCCGGTAAAACTGAGTGGCAATCACCTGGGTGTCGTATTGCCCCCCGGTCATAACCCAGACCACATCGAAGATTTTCAGGGTAAAGATTACAATCGTTGTCGAAACGGTGATGATGGTGCCCATAATGTAGGGGATCATAATCTGGAAGAACACCTGCAGCTCGTTGGCTCCGTCCACCCGGGCCGCTTCCATGATTTCACCCGGAATGCCCTTGATCGCCGCGGAGAAGATAACCATAGCGTAACCGGTTTGCAGCCAGATCAACACGACAATCAGGAAGAAGTTGTTCCACGGCTGCAGCAGCGAAATCCAGGCTTGCGGTTCGCCGCCAAACCAGCCGGTCCACATCGCGTTCAGCATACCGATATTTGGGTCGGCTTCATAGATGAATTTCCAGATAATACCGGCCCCAACCATCGAGATGGCCATGGGCATAAAAATCATCGATTTAGCGAAGGTTTCAAACCGGCTGCGGTCGGCCAGCACCGCCACCAGCAGGCCAAAGACGACGGACAAAGTCGCACCAAAAAGAATCCACAAGACGTTATTCCGGAAGGCCGTAAACATGGTCCGCTGGGTGAAGACCGCGATATAGTTCTGGATCCCCACGAAGTTAACAGTGTTACTATCAAACAGGCTGATCCAAAACGTTCTGAGGGTAGGAAAAGCCAGGTACCAGAGCAGGATGGCGACCGCCGGACCCACAAACACATAGGGGAGTAACCAGCGCCGTCCCTTGTCCGGCAACTGTTCGACCAGCCAATTTGAAACCACATACAACAGGCCGGCCCCACCCACACCCCAGATAATAGCCACAAGCACAATGATCAGCTTGGGAGCATTGCTATCCCGCAAAAACACAAAGCCCTGCCACAGCACCACAAACGTCAGAACAGGCACAAAAAGTGAAATAAGTATTCGCCCGATGGTGCTTGTTATCCATTCTGAAACCCGATTAGGTTGGGCATCTACCCTTTCTATATCGGTAGCTTGTTGCATTGATAGCCTCCTTACTATCAAACCCCTACGGTTTGTTAGGTAAGCAAGTAGGGGCGGACAGCCGTCCGCCCCTACCAAGCAAATTATAATTTATTTTTTAGGCCAACTGGCGTCGATTTCTTCCAGCGCAGTGTCCAGATCAACCGCGCCGCTGA